>JANPKE010000428.1:0-7669 GCA_031425875.1 Nitrospirota bacterium | reverse complement strand
ATCGAGGAGCCGAAAGAGAAGGGGAGTGGATAAATAATAGGGAAGATTGGCGACGACGATGGTGCCGATCGGAAGCTGCTCAACCGGGTAGGTCATCGCATCGTCGAGGACGAGCGCGAGATTCGTGAACTGGGGTTGTCGCTCAGTCAGGTACGCATAGAGCCGAGGATCGACTTCGATCGCCTTCACGTGGCCGGTCACGCCACACAGCGCATCGGTGAGAATGCCACGCCCAGGTCCGATTTCCAAAACGGTATCAGTCGGGGTGAGTTCAGCCAGGGCGACGATTTTGCGAACAATGTTGGGGTCGATGAGAAAATTCTGCCCAAGGCGTTTGATCGCAGCAGGGGGGAGAGAGGAGTCCACCCTCAACTCCGAGTTGGTGGAGCCTGGGCCAATTGCTTGGCTAATATGCTCAGGGGCGTGCGATAGCACTCCACAAGATCCGTAAACTCTTCGACCAAATCATGAGTAAACGATGGCCCTGGTTGGATGCTCGCGAAGATGTGTCCTTCCCGATCGCCTACGGAATTGGTGAGAAGCGTGACCGTGCGGGCTTTCCATTTTGTTATTCGTTCCGTGCCAGCGACGGTGTTTAGGTCTTGAAGTGTCTGTTTCTCAAGCGTCTCCAATTCGTCAATCTGACGCCGAACTACGGCAAGGCCCTTTGAAAGATCAAGCGACACGTTTGGTCCGTCCCTTCTTTGTCGGAGTTGCGGCCATTTTATTCTGAGCGATCCTGGCAGCCAGTTTGATAGCCTCAATCAGGCTTCCGGGATCAGCGACGCCTTTCCCGACGATATCAAACGCGGTTCCGTGATCCACTGAGGTGCGGATGATAGGCAAGCCCACGGTGAGATTGACGCAGGTGCCGAAGGCGACCAGCTTCAGGGGAATGAGACCCTGATCGTGGTAGAGGGCAATGACGCCGTCAAATGACCCTTTCGCTGCTTTTCCAAACAGCGTATCAGCCGGCAAGGGATCACTTGCCAGAATGCCCTGCTGTTGGGTGGCACGTGATGCCGGGAGAATGATTCGAGCTTCTTCATCGCCGAACAGTCCATGCTCACCGGCATGGGGATTGAGGGCAGCCACTCCTATTCTGGGGCGCTTGATGCCAAACAGTGTCGTCAGCGCCAATTGGGCCAAGCGGATCGCCTTTTCAATCTTGGCTTGCGTCAGCAGCGTCGAGAGATCTCTGATCGCGACATGTGTCGTGACGAACATAATACGTAACGGCCCGCCCACGATCATCATGCCTGACTCGTTCGCGTGGGTGAGATCAGCCAACAACTCGGTATGGCCTGGGTACCGGCAGCCGGCCATGTTGATAGCTTCCTTATTGATGGGCGCCGTAACCATGCCTTCGATACAGCCGATCTGAGCCAGTTCGACCGCATTTTTGATAAAGGCAACTGAAGCGGCGCCAGTCTCCGCCGCGGCAATTCCTGGCTTGAACGTTCGCAGCGGTGTCTCCAGTGGATCTAGTACCGCGACCGTTCCTCTACGCGGCGCCATCGGTTCATGACCGTGAACTCGGACAACGTTCAGTTTGAGCTTCAGCGCCTTCACCGTTTGCTCCATGACGGGAAGCGATCCGATGACGACCGATCGGCAGACGTTACGCAAATGAGCGCCTGCCAGCGCCTTGGCGATAACTTCTGGGCCGATGCCGGCCGGGTCTCCCATCGTGATTCCCAGCAAGGGGAGTTGGGGAGATGGGGAATCTGTGCGGGGTGATCGCGACTTAGTTGACATAGAGATGCACGGTATAGCCGATATAGAACACAGCTCCAGCGGCGAGTAGCCACGGTCGCCACTGGCCTCCGATCAGAATTTGCAGGAGGCAGAGTCCTACCGCCTGCACGGCTAAGATCATGGTGGTCAATGCCGATGGCGCGATCACCCACTCGGTTCCGATCAACCCCAGCGCCACCGGGAAGGTGCCTTGAAAGACCATCGCGCCTGTCACATTGGCCACGGCGAGCCGATCTTTCTTGCGATAGAGCCAGAGAAAGCTATTGGACATCTCGGGTAGCTCGGTGGCGAGTGGTGCGATGAGCAGCGCTAAAATCAACGGCGACATGGCGAACAAGCCGGCCATCGATTCTGCAGCCATGACAAACAAATGGGCGCCTAATATCAATCCCCCTAACCCCAAGAAGGCTTGAAATCCGATCATCGCATAGGACGGCGTGGCTGCGTGCTTGTCGAAAATCAGTGGTTCCAGCTCACCCCCTTCTTCCCCCTCAGCTGGTGCGAATTTGAGCTTCATGTAGTAAATATACAAACAGACCAATACACCGGCTGCGATGAGGTGAATCAGTTTGGACGGCACGAAGGCGCATCCCAGAGCGATAAAATAGCCGATCATAAAAAACGTGAGGTCTGTCAGCACTTCACGATAGTTGAGATGAAATTTGGCAGTCCGCTTGCCAGCCCGGGCATAGAGCAGCAGAAGAATGGCCAGAATGGGCAGCACCAGTGTGCTGAGCATGAACGGGGCGCCCAAGATGGCGCCTAAGCCAACCTCAACTTCTTCATGGCTTTCGCCAAAGAAAATCGCAATGATCGGGATCGAGGTTTCAGGCAGGGTCGTGCCGATCGCGGCAAAGACGCTGCCGACGGCACCCTCGGAGATACCCCGCCGCTTGCCCAGCCATTCAATGGCGTTCGTAAAGAGTGCGCAACCGCCGAGTGTGACCGCGACGGAAACGAAAAAGAGGAGCACGTAGTACAGCACGGTCATGCTCGGCCTCGCGCTGTTGTGATTCTCGTTTTCTTGCGTCCTCGTCGATAGGCCATCAGCGCTTCCTCCATAACCGTCTTGAGGGGGTGGCCGGTTCGTTGCGCGATGGCTTTACAGTCCTCATATTCTGGGGCTGCTTTTTCCCATCCGGCGCCGACCTCGGCAACTTTCATGCGAACGACTCCGCCTTGCGTCGTGACGGGGACGAATCGCCTGGTGAGGACCCGTCGGCGTACCTCATGAAGCCGCACTCCGAGCGTGGTCGTTTCCTGGAAGAGGACCTCGATTACGGCATCCGTCCGGTCCTCAGTGGCGAGGCAGCTCAGTAGAATTCCTGGCCGGCTTTTCTTCATGACGACGGGAGCCAGCACGACATCAACCGCACCGACCTGAAAGAGCTGTTCCATGATGTATTCGTAGGTCTGTGGACTGAGGTCGTCAAGATTCGTCTCAATCTGTATCATCCGCTCGGTCTGATTGGCCGTCGACGTGGGCTCTTCGTCCACAAACAGGCGCAAGACATTAGGCCACCCGTCTGGATTCTGGTCGCCGGCCCCGTAGCCCACGGCCATACTTCTCATCGTCGGCAGACGGCCGAATTCAGACGCCAATGTCCGAAGCAGCGCGACTCCGGTGGGGGTGGCAAGCTCACAGCGCGGACCGTCGGCGTAGATCGGAACTCCCTTTGCCAGCGCCGCCACTGCGGGTCCTGGAACCGGTAAGAGTCCGTGTGAGGTTTGAATCGACCCGGCCCCAACATTAATCGGAGACGCGGTGACTCGGGTGGCGTTCAAGAGATAGCACCCGAGCACGCCACCGACAACATCGATAAACGAATCCACCACCCCGACTTCATGAAAGTGAACATCCTTCACATCGACTCGATGAGCCAGACTTTCAGCTTCAGCCAGTCGATCAAAGACCAACCGGCTACGTTCCTTGACCGGGCCTGGCAACGTGCTGTCGGCAAGGATCTTTCGAATGCGGGAGAGGGTCAGCGGCCGTTGAAATCCCTGTTGAACGATCACGTCGACCTTGATCGCCGGGAGCGCGCCACGATGCACCTCGCGCTTTTGCAGGCGGTAGCCGCGGAGCTTGAGGCGTTTGAGGCCGTCAACTAAGCTGGTCCACGAGAGCCCGGCGCTCACCAGTGCGCCCAGGACCATATCTCCACTGACCCCGGAGAAACAATCGAAATGCAAATGACGACCCATTCAGTTCCTCACATGCGATGCGCAAAATGACCGGACATCTTACCGAAGGCGTGGACGAACGGCAATCGCTGGTTCATTCTCGACGCTTCGTTGACAGCCCAGGGATGCTATGTTATCCCCCTAGGAATGCGGTCAAGTGGCATCGTAGCGGACGCGTCGCGTTCGTTCAGGAAAGCATGGGTCAGGGTTTTCGTTGAAGACGTCACGTAATCTCCATCGTACGAGGCTTCTGCTCGGGTTGCTCACCTTGTGTGCTTCTCTGATGGCCGTATTCCCAGCAGAGAGCCTCTCGAAAGTGAAGCCCCCCCGCGTTCCCAGGCCCGAGCCTCAGCTCAAAATTGTCGGTCTTAACATTGCCCCGACACCATACGCTCTGGGCAACGGGCCTCTTCAGTTTTCCGTTACGGTCCAGCTTCCGAAAGAAGTGGATAGATCCACGATTTTGGAGGTGACCTCGCTCATTAGTTCTCCGTCGAAGAGCTCGCTTCGGTTTCTCACCTATCGACAGCCCATCCAAGTCTCGCCAGTCGTGGATGGGGAGACAGGACGATCGAAGGTGTCCGTCGAACTTGCATGGGATGGCCAGGATCACCGAAAGCAACTCGCCGGGGTGGGCATCTATTCGTATGAAGTGCGGACAAAGCTGTTGGCCAATGGAGAAAAGGGGTTACGCACCGTGATGGTTGCCTGGCCGAAGCGAGGCCTACTGGAAGTGAAATAAAGGCTCATTCGTTTCTCCCGCGCCTATTTCTCTACTCCCAACATATTGATCCGATGTGCGAGGCAGGCCGCGCCGAATCCGTTGTCGATATTCATCACGCCCACACCCGCCGCGCAGGAATTGAGCATCGTCAGCAGCGCAGCGACTCCCCCAAAACTCGCACCATAGCCTCGGCTGGTTGGCACGGCAATGACCGGACAGTGGACCAACCCTCCCACCACGCTCGGCAGGACACCGTCCATGCCGGCCGCGACGATCACGACCTTCGCATCAAACAGCCGATCTCTCTTTCCGAGCAGTCGATGGATACCCGCAACCCCGACATCGTAGAGTCGCTCGACGTGGCTTCCCATCACTTCTGCCGTCAGACGAGCTTCTTCCGCCACGGGTACGTCCGCCGTTCCCGCGGTCACCACGAGTATATGCCCATGTTGTTTCTGCCTGGGAGTGCGAATCGCCACCAGGCGTGCATCGGGATAGTACTGTGCTCGCCGATCCAGGCGGCGAATGGCTCGCCCAACCGATGGGTCGGCACGAGTGGCAAGAAACGGGCCTTGTTTTTTGATGAGCGCCCGAGCGATGGCGATGATCTGCGCTGTAGTTTTCCCTTCACACAAGACGACCTCGGGGAACCCTTGTCGTAACGACCGATGATGATCGAGTGAGGCAAAGCCCAGATCCTCAAAAGGCAGTGACCGCAGGCGCTGAAGTGCCTGTTCCACGGTGGCATCGCCTTGACGGACTTGCTGCAACAGCCGTTCGAGTCCTTCCGGATTCATGTCCACTCCTTCTCTGATTTTGCATCCCGTTCCATCAAATCAGTCACGGCCTTCCTACAAGATTTATCGTCATACAGGACGGAATGGATTTCTTGTATGATCGGCATATCGACCTGATGGCGCCGGGCCAATGTTAATGCGGCACGTGCCGTCCGAACGCCTTCAGCGACAGCCTGCATGCCTGCCAAGATCGCCTCCAACTTTTCTCCCTGGCCGAGGCGAACGCCTACCGAATGGTTTCGGCTGAGTGTGCCTGTACAGGTCAAGACCAGATCGCCGACCCCGGACAGCCCATAAAACGTGCGCGGATCGGCTCCCATTGCAGCGCCGAGCCTGACGATTTCAGCCAGGCCTCGAGTAATGAGCGCCGCGCGGGCATTGAGTCCGAGGTCTAGACCATCGATCACACCGGCAGCTAGTGCCATGACATTTTTTAGGGCTCCGCCGAGCTGTACGCCGATGACATCAGTATCGGCGTACACACGAAATACAGGCGTCATCAACGCATGTTGAAACTTCTGCACGAGCTGTTCATCGGAGCCAGCCAGGCACAGGGCCGTGGGTTTCCTCATGCTGAATTCGGAAGCGAAACTGGGTCCAGACAGCACCATGAGGGAGCGGTGCATGGACGGCGACAACTCGTCCTCCATGACCTGGGTCATCAATTTAGCCGTGGTTTCTTCTATGCCTTTGGTTGCGCACACGAACGGTAGGGGCTCTGAGATGTAGGGTGCCACCTGATGCAACACGGAGCGGGTTCTGTGCGAAGGAACGGCAAACAGAACCCCATCACAGCCATGTACGGCTTCAACCAGTGAGGAAGTGGCCCTCAAATTTGATGGAAGAGGGACGCCTTTCAGGAAGACCGAATTTTCATGAGAGGTGTTGATGGCGTTGACGACGTCCTGCTCATAGGCCCAGAGACGAACCTCCAGACCCTGCTCGGCCAGATGTTTGGCCAGGGCTGTGCCCCAGGCTCCAGCTCCAATAACGCCGATCTTGTTGATCGTGGTTGGCATACGCGATTCAGCCTCATGGCAAACGCATCATCCACTCATTCAGGACGGCGAATTATATAGGAAGCCTGTGAGTACCTGTCAACGAATGAGGATCGCACCGTGTGAATGGCAGGTGGCCTTTCCCTCCCTTGTCAGGATTTCAGAAATAACTTCGCCACTACCTAATTCAAGTCATAAAATGAACATGGGTATGTCTACAAGTGATCCGGAGGATTCCGATGAAACAGTGGCATGCGACACGAGTCTCCTCAGGAATCTGTGCAACAGTACTGGTGCTCTCGTCTCTATTGTTTGTTGTTCCCTCTGCATATGGTGAAACGTACATCGCTGGACAATTCGGATTCGCGGTGCCTGGTCTAGGTGGCGGTCTCTCGGACGGTGATATTACTTCCTCATTTTTTCTTCCCGGCACGACACACGGCGAGTTTGAGTTATCAACTTCTCTTATGTTTGGCGGAAAAGTAGGTCACTACTTTAATTCCGCTCGCTGGATTGGCGTAGAGGCGGAAGTGTTTCATACAACTCCCCACATTGACCAGCAAGTTCATACTTTTCAGAACCCCTCAGCGCCCGGCGTAACAGCAAGCGCAACTTTTCAAGGGGCATATTTTCGAGTATTAACAGTGGCTCCTTTTAACCTCATGTTTCGTTATCATAAGACTCGATTGCAACCCTATGTCGGAGTGGGGCCAGGAATTTTCTTTGCACGAATTAAGGGAGAAGGTCTGGCACCGGATTCACCAGAGTCAACTTCAGACAATACGAGACTTGGGTTGAACGCTAAAGCCGGCCTTGAATACTATGTCACCAGACATCTTACGGCATTCGCAGAATGGAAATTCAATTACGCGCACTTCAAATTCGATGAAAATCAAAATCTATTCCCTTTCCCTTATGGCTTAGATGCAACCTATACGATGCATCTCGTCTCGTTCGGCGTTGGATATCACTTCTAAGCCGATAATCCTCGAGACAAGAACAGCACTGGGAAAACGAGTTTCGTTCCTGTAATCTCTTTCTATGCTGTGATCTCTCCTTGGCCTGATTATGCGAGTCTGTCCTGCCTGCAGCCGCTCACAACCGGAGATCAACCGTTTCTGTATCCAATGTGGTCGGCGGTTCGCCGATCGATCGGATAGTTGGCCGGCTACTCAACCCCCTAGCACTTCGGCGCCAGATCAGCTCAA
>JANPKE010000427.1:0-5364 GCA_031425875.1 Nitrospirota bacterium | reverse complement strand
GTGAAATCTTTCCGGAACTCTATGGCAGTGGGAAGGCGCCTGAACAGATTGTGCAGGAAAGAGGGTTGACGCAGGTCTCAGACGAAGGGGCGCTAGAGCAGATCATTACGGAGGTATTGAACAAGAATCCGGCGCAAGTCGCGCAGTTCAAAGAGGGGAAACAACAAGTCTTGGGGTTTTTAGTCGGACAGGTGATGAAGACGAGCGGGGGAAAAGCGAATCCGGGGAAGGTGAATGAGTTGTTAAGGAAGAAACTGGGGTGAGAGATAACTTGCCAACTGGAGCGGAGAGATTATGAGCGCGATTAGAGAAATCAAGGGCAGACAGATTATCGATTCACGTGGCAATCCAACGATTGAAGCCGAAGTGACGCTCGAAAGCGGCGCGAAGGGGCGGGCGGCTGTGCCGTCCGGTGCATCAACGGGAGAAAAAGAAGCGATCGAGCTCCGTGATGGCGACAAGAAACGGTGGATGGGAAAGGGCGTCTCCAAGGCGGTTGCGAATATCAGCAAGGTCATTGCCCCGGAATTGCTTGACAAGGAAGCATTCGACCAGGCCGGTATCGACCGAGCCATGATTGTGTTGGATGGGACAAAGACCAAAAGTAAACTGGGAGCCAACGCGATCTTGGGCGTTTCATTGGCTGTGGCCAAGGCGTCGGCGAATGAAACGGGCCAGCCGCTCTATCGTTATCTTGGGGGGGCGAATGCCCGAGTGCTTCCCGTACCGCTCATGAACATCATCAACGGCGGAGCCCATGCCGATAATCGCTTGGACCTCCAAGAGTTCATGATCATGCCGATAGGCGCAAGCCGATTCAGCGAAGCCCTCCGCATGGCGACAGAAGTGTTCCATTCGTTGAAGGCTCTTTTGAAAAAGAAGGGGCTCAATACGGCCGTGGGGGATGAAGGTGGGTTCGCCCCTGATCTGCAATCGAACGAAGAAGCGTTGAGTCTGATCTCTCAGGCAATCGAGGAAGCGGGTTATAAGGTTGGACGAGATATCGCTTTGGCATTGGACTGCGCGGCGAGCGAATTCTATGACAAGGGCCGGTATGTGCTCGAAGCGGAAAAGAATCCGGAACGTTCGTCGGATGAGATGATCAGCTACTACGGCAAGCTTTTGGATCGCTATCCAATCCTTTCGATCGAAGACGGGTTGAGCGAACTGGATTGGAAGGGGTGGAAGGTCCTCACGGAGAAGCTGGGCAAACGGGTGCAGCTCGTCGGGGACGACATCTTCGTCACGAACGTCGAAATTTTTTCGAAGGGCATCAAGGAAGGAATCGGGAATTCGATTCTGATCAAGCTCAATCAGATCGGGACCCTGACGGAAACCTTGGATGCGATCGAACTTGCGAAGCGATCAGGTTATACAGCGATCATTTCACACCGGTCCGGTGAGACCGAAGACACCACAATTGCGGACGTGGCGGTGGCGACGAACAGCGGATTGATCAAGACGGGATCCTTATCCCGAACGGATCGTGTGGCGAAATATAACCAGTTGCTCCGAATCGAAGAAGAGCTGGGAGCCGTGGCGCTCTATCGTGGTCGAGAGGCCGTGCAGGTCAGGGCCTAGCTGGTTCCGTCGTCGCCGGATGCACAGATGATTATCAAACAGAATCGTGGACGGCAATGGCTGGAATGGCGACAGCGCGTCCTTATCGCCATGCAGGTGCTCGGCGCGGGTGGCTGTGTATGGCTATTCGTGGCGTTGTTTTCCGGAGACATGGGCCTGACTCGGTATCTCTCCATGCGTGATCATGCATGGAATCTGGAACAAGAACTCTCGACCTTACGCCGAGAAAGTGCCACATTGCAGCACGATATTTCTCGTCTCCAGCATGACCCCGCTAAAATCGAGCAGTTGGCTCGAGAACAGTTGGGGTACGTGCGCAAGGGAGAGACTGTCTATCAGTTGGTGCCAGACCCTGACAAGAAACTGGAGTCGTTGTCAAAACCATGAAGTTTGGAACAGTTGCGATCATCGGGCGGTCCAACGTCGGCAAGTCGACGCTGCTCAATTGCCTGCTGGGTGAAAAAATCTCGATTGTGTCGAGTAAGCCCCAGACCACCAGGACCCGCATTATGGGTGTCGTGCATGTAGACGGAGCACAAATTGCCTTTCTCGATACGCCCGGGCTTCATAAACCCGAGCACTTGCTCAATCGTCGAATGCTGCGTACTGCCGTGGAGACCTTGGAAGATGCGGATCTCTTGTACATGCTGATGGATGCGACTAGTCTTCCGGGTCCCGGAGATCTGATCGCTGTCAAGCATATGAAGGAGGCGTTGGCCAAACGGCTGCGTCCGGTCATCCTTGTCATCACGAAAATTGATCTCGTCAACAAGCAGAAACTGCTCCCAACGCTCGAACGGTATGGCAAACTCTTCGCGTGGACGGAGGTGGTGCCGGTTTCTGCCCAGGTCGACGACAATGTTGATCGGTTGCTGGCCGTGACGGTTCCCTATCTTCCGTCGGCAGAAGGAGCCTACGGCGATGATGTGATGACCGATCAGACCATGAGAACGCTGGCGGCTGAGATCATCCGTGAGAAGGTGCTGCAAGAGACGGAGGAGGAGGTGCCGTATGCGGTTGCAGTCGAGATCGATGAATTCGTCGAACAGGGCAAACTAGCGAAGATTCGGGCGTCGATTTTGGTGGAACGAGAGACACAGAAGGGCATCCTGATAGGCAAACAAGGAGAGCGTTTGAAATCAATCGGCACACAGGCCAGGCTGGACATGGAACGGCTGTTCGGCATGAAAGTGTTTCTGGAGCTGTGGGTGAAGGTCAGAAAATCTTGGCGTGAGGACGAGCAGATCTTGGTGGAGTTGGGTTACTAAGGAATGATGCAGCCGATGGAACGACCGATAGAGCCGCATGCACCGGACCAGCGACCGCACCAGTCCGAACGCGATGTGCTGCGTGAAGTGTTGCGTGATCAGACTGAACGTGGGCAGACGAAATCGGACATTGTGATCCAGTCCGTGCAAAAGTTGCTGCGACGCGGAGCCATCACGAACCTCTCCAAGATGTTGGGGCGTATGCACCCCGCCGACATCGCCAAAGTCGTCACCCATCTCTCCTCTCCGAAGGAAAAGCGGGAGATCTTCGAACTGGTCCGTGGCGAAGGCAAGCGTGGACAAGCGCTCAGTGAGCTCGACGGCGAAAGCATCCAGCAAGTACTCGCAGATCTGTTGCATTCTGACATCGCGTGGCTCTTGAAAGACCTCGGTCCCGACGACGTGGCACACATTCTCGGATTTCTTCCCGAAGAGCGCGGCAAAGAAATTCTCGCCCTGATGAAGACCGAGGATTCGACCGAGGTTGCCGACATCCTTAAATATCCAAAGGATACGGCAGGCGCGATCATGACCACAGAGTTTTTTTCCTTGCCGGAGGATGCCACAGCACAGGAAGCGATCCGTCGGTTACAACAAGCCACCGATGCGGAAATGGTGTTCTATATTTATGTGACGGACAAGGATGATCGTCTGGTTGGTGTCCTCTCTCTCCGACAGCTGATTACCGTCCCTCCGACGACGCCACTGAAAAATATCATGGCCCGAGAGGTGATGAGTGTGGCGATCGACATGGATCAAGAAGAGGTCGCGCGCCAGGTGGCCAGCTATAACTTGCTGGCGATTCCGGTTGTGGAACGGGACGGCAAACTCGTGGGTATCATCACGGTCGATGATGTGGTCGATGTGATTCGAGAAGAAGCGACCGAAGACATGTTGAAAATGGCCGGGGCAATTGAGGAAGACACGGGCTTAAAGCCTTCGAGCTTCGGCTCAGCGAAACTGCGGTTGCCATGGCTCTTTACCAACCTAGTCGGCAGTCTCCTGTCCGGTGCGATCCTCTGGCATTTCCGTTATACGATCCAGGAGGTGGTGTCGATCGTGAGTTTTATCCCTGTGATTGCGGCGATGGGTGGGAATGTGGGGTTGCAGTCCTCGACGCTGATTATTCGAGGGTTGGCCACCGGCTCTGTGGAACTCACTCACGTATGGCCTATCTTTTTTCGTGAAGCGAAGATCGGCTTGGTCATGGGGGTGGCCTGCGGTGTGACGCTGACACTGGTTGCCTGGGTTTTGCATCAAGGGTTTTTGGGCATGGTCCTCGGAGTTTCGCTGATCACCGCTTTTTTGGTGTCGACCAGCATGGCGACGATTATGCCGATTCTGCTCAAACGCGTAGGGGTCGATCCGGCCGTTGCTGCCGGTCCTTTTGTCACGACGGCAAACGACATCACCGGGATTACAATCTATCTGACCTTGGCCACTCTTTTCTTGGACTATCTCCGGTGACAGGGACTGGTGCATCCTCGTGCCTCGACCGATGTTGGGAGGGGAGAGAGCTGTGCCTCTGGTAAAGACGAAAGCGATCATTTTACGGAGCCGCAAGTGGGGGGACGCCGATCGAATCGTCACGGTGTACTCTAAGAGTCTGGGTAAAATCAGAGGGGTCGCCCGTGGTGCCCGCCGTCAGAAAAGCCGCTTTGGGGCTGCGATCGAACCATTTAGCGTGTGTCGTCTGAATCTGTTTGAGAAAACAGGGGACTCCCTGTTTCGAATTTCGCAGGTCGATTTGGTACGATCTTCTCAAGTGTTGCGGGAAGACCTTTGCTTGATGGCATCAGCGGCGCGAATGGTCAATGTTGTCGCCGCGATTACTCCGGATGGAGATCCGGACCCGCGTTTGTTTGATAGCTTGGAGCAAGGCCTTGCCTTGCTCCAGGAAAGTGAAGACCCGACCTTTACGGCGCTCCTGTTTCAGATCAGACTGCTGGGATTGACGGGGTTTCGCCCGCAGACCGATCATTGCGCCGCCTGTGGGAAGACGCACTTCGTTGGAGAACCTCAATTTTCTCCAATCGCTGGAGGTCTCGTGTGTCTGACCTGCGCCGCGCGTCAACGAGTTCGATGTGTCGCATTCTCACGAGGCAGCCTGCTGTTTCTCCAGCAAGCCATTCGGCTGGCGCCTACGGTACTCACGCGGTTGCGAGCAACGGGGCAAGTGCGGAATGAGGTGGAGGAAGCGATTGAAGGGTACGTCACGGTGGTTGCCGGGAAACGGCTACCACCGGTTGACTTCCTATCGCTCGCATCGCCAGGATGAGCAAGACACGATGAGAGGTGAACACATGACAGCCACTGCTCTGGAGCCTCGAGATATGGAGTGGCTCGACAAGGGAGTGTTGGGAATCCAGTGGAGCGATGGCCACAAGGGGAGGTATTCGGTTCGTTATCTCCGGCAGCATTGTCCCTGCGCGGCCTGTGTCGATGAGTGGACAGGCGAGCGGCGTCTCAAGTCAGAGGATGTGCCGATCTTGATTATGCTCCAGGACATCGAGTC
>JANPKE010000426.1:0-5779 GCA_031425875.1 Nitrospirota bacterium | reverse complement strand
TATGAGTCCATTTGGTTCGGCACGGTCCTTATCTACCAAATTCGCTGTGCATTTGCGCATGACCCTCTGAACCCCGTGTGGGCCCCCACAAAAAGTTATGATCGCAACTATCGAGTCACGGTTACGGTGAATCGTCCCGTGGGTGAGCCAGAGACAGAACGTGTAATCACATTTAATCCGCACACACACAAGGATACGAGCTTGAACCCTAATCATTTTGGCGGATTGGGAGGCTATCTGGGCCTGCTCACCTACTTTCAGAAAGCTCTTGAGAAACATCCCAAAGGTAACCTACCCTACCATTACTCACCAGAGATACCGTGAAGACCATTGTCTGTTTTTCCGATTTCGTCCGTTACCACGCTGCTAGCAGGACAGGGCAAACCACCCCCATCTAGGCCCATCCCACCTACTTCCTGAGTTGTGGTTTCTTGTGGGGTTAGGTTGTCCGAAGTAGGTCTCTCTGAATTTTGTAAACCGCAGGTCGCACGATTCATGTAGCGCAGCCCCTCACCTGGCCCTTGACTCATCAAAATTTATTGTTATACAGTTGGCTCATGGTTGCCAGTGCTCTTTCGACCAAGAAGGCGGTTGCGTTGTTTCACGCCCTGTCGGATGAAACGCGCTTGGAGTTGCTGGACCGTTTGAAAGACGGAGAGCAGTGTGTCTGTGAGCTAATGGATTCGATGAAGGCCGCGCAGTCGCGTCTGTCGTTTCACCTCAAGGTACTCAAGGATGCGGGGCTGGTCGAGGATCGCCGGGAGGGGCGGTGGATGTATTACTCGCTCAGTCCTCAGGCGATGGAAGAGCTGGAAGAGTTGGTGGGTTCTCTCAAGAAAGCAGCAAGGTCGGCAGTTTCTTCCAAACGTTGCTGCTGATTTTTTAGCCCTTATAAATCAACATTTCTTGATTGGAGGTTAATCATGAATGACGCACAGACGCTCAAAGACGAAATCAAGACCAGATACGGTCAGGCGGCTCTGCAGGCGCAGAAACAGGAACAGCGCTCCTGCTGCGGGACGGGGACTGTCTTGCAGGCGGGGCAGCTCGATCCTATCACCGGCAATCTTTACAGCGACCGCGAAGCGGCCACACTGCCTCAGGATGCCGTGGCGGCGTCGCTCGGCTGCGGGAATCCGACAGCGTTGGCACAGATCGCCCCTGGGGACACTGTCTTGGATTTGGGATCCGGCGGTGGCATCGATGTGCTGCTCTCCGCACGGCGAGTCGGGCCGTCCGGAAAGGTCTACGGTCTGGACATGACTGACGAAATGTTAGATCTCGCGCGGGCCAATCAGGCCAAGGCCGAGGTGACGAATGTGGAATTCTTGAAGGGTGACATCGAACATATTCCCTTGCCCGATAACACGGTCGATCTCATCATTTCGAACTGCGTAATCAATCTATCGCCGGACAAAGACTTGGTGTTGGCTGAAGCCTTTCGGGTATTGAAGCCAGGAGGGCGGCTGGCGGTGTCGGACATTGTTGTCCGGGGGGAGATCCCGCAAGCAGTTCGGCGTAATGTCGAACTGTGGGCCGGGTGTGTCGCTGGCGCGTTAGAGGAAAAAGAGTACCTCACGAAGCTTGAGCGAGCCGGGTTCGAACAAGTCTCGATCGAGCCGACTAGAGTCTATACGGCTGCCGATGCACGGGAGCTGTTCGAGGGAACCGATCTCGACCTCAATACCATCGCGCCGCTCGTCGATGGCAAGTTCATCAGCGGGTTTGTACGGGCAACCAAACCAGCAGCAAGTCCGGTTGCCGCCTGTTGTTCGGCCACGTGCTGTTCATGAAACAGCGCGTGTTGTTCCTCTGTACAGGGAATTCAGCTCGGAGCCAGATGGCGGAAGGATTACTTCGTCATCTGGCTGGGGATCGGTATGACGCCTCGAGCGCCGGAACGCATCCCGTTGGTCTGAATCCCGGCGCGGTGGCGGCGATGCAGGAGCTTGGAGTCGATATTTCAGCACAGCGGTCAAAGAGCATGGACGAGTTCACCGACCAGGCATTCGATTATGTGATTACCGTCTGCGACCGAGCGAAAGATTCTTGTCCGCGTTGCCCTCGCGCAGGGCGTCTCGTTCATTGGAGCTTCGAGGATCCAGCCGCCACGATGGGATCTCCGGAAGAACAACGGAAAGCCTTCAGAACGGTGAGAGATCAGATCAAGGCACGCATCGAAGGATTCATCACGGCCCCGTAATGATGTGCCCGCTGGGCTTTTCTTCCCCTTCGCCCCATTTCGCCACAGCCTGCGCCATTTCTTCCAGTCGCTGAGCGGCACGGCCAAAGACGCTGTCTGGCGGGTAGGAACCATCAAGCCTCTGCTCACCAGATGCGATGCGGGTGAGCAGTTCCACGGCTTCCTCGATCGTGTGGGCGGGGAACGTGAATATTTGTGATCCTCGGTTATTCCAACCGATTCCAACCTGGTGCATTTTTCTACAGTGCAATGCGAACCGGTGGAGCCTAATGCAACAGCCTCCTCACAATTGGTGGCAATCCCCAGGGTTTGGAAGAGCGATGTCGGGAACGTGAATTGCGATCGGTCTCAGCATGCCGATATTACGCAGACCTGCCTTGGAACGCTACCTACAGGCCAGTTTTGGCCCTCATGTCAAGCTGTTGTCTTATGGAGTCATCGGCAAAGAGAGCTCCAAGGGAGAGCAGAAGCGGTATGGGTACGGCACGCCGGTCAAAGTGACGTTCCGAATCGGACGGCGGGTTCAGTCTGCGGTGCTGGAAACGATGAAGCCGGGTCCGTTCGGGCACGAACATATGGCCGATCGCGCCCAGGCGATGCTGTGGGACTACGATTCTTATGGGCACCTTCCGCGCCATGTGAAGGCCCTCGATGTGGGGGCGTTCGACGCCAACCAGGCGCTCTTTTCCCTCGCGGAAGCCCGTGAATTCTTCGTGCTGAATGAATGGACCGATGGCGCGAGCTATCATGCGGATCTGGCACGGCTGGCGAAAGGCGGGAGCTTACGGAAGTTAGATCGGCAACGCACCGTCACGTTGGCTCGTTACTTGGCGAAAATCCATGCCAAGAAACGGCGAGACGCTGATCTTTACAAGCGTCGGTTGCGTGAACTGATCGGCCACGGCGAATGCATCATGGGATTGACCGACAGCTATCCCAAGCGCTGTGGCTTTATCACGGGCGATCTGTTGCGCACGGTGGAGGAAGCCTGCAACCAGTGGCGGTGGCGCCTTCATGACAAGGTCAATCGTCTTTCCCAGGTTCATGGGGATTTCCATCCCTACAATGTGCTGTTCCGTACCGGGACGGATTTTGCGGTGTTGGATCGATCACGAGGGGAATGGGGGGAGCCGGCGGACGACGTGACCGCGATGACGATCAACTATCTCCTTAACTCATTGATCAGCCGGGGCAAGCTCCAGGGGTCGTTTGAGATCTTGTTCCGATTGTTTTGGGATACCTATGTGGAGGTCAGCGGCGACAAAGAAGTTACGGAAACGGCTGCGCCGTTCTTCGCTTTTCGCGGCCTGGTCGTGGCCAGCCCGCTCTGGTATCCCAATCTGTCGATCGACATCCGACGCAGCCTCTTCCGATTCATTGAAAACGTACTCGACGTGCCGCGCTTTGAGCCAGAGCTGGTGAATGAGTATTGTGGACTCTAGAGTCCGTTACTCGCTAGCGATCTGCCGCAATCGACCGAACGCCCATGCCTATCTTGCTGGCTGACTCATGACGATTGAGGCCACATCAAAGGCTTTCGCCATCTGGCTCACAGGGCTGCCTGCGTCCGGAAAGAGTACGATTGCAGCCGCGCTAAAGCCAAAGCTGGAAGAGATTGGTTCGGTCGAAGTACTCGAATCGGATGCGGTCCGCAGAATTTTGACACCTCATCCGACGTACAGTGTGGCAGAACGGGATCTGTTTTATCGTTCGCTCGCGTTCATGGGTGCAAGACTGGTCGCTCATGGCGTCACCGTTATCTTCGATGCGACAGGCAACAGGCGGGCGTATCGAGACTTTGCCCGCAACCTGATTCCTCAGTTCATTGAGGTCGCCGTGGAGTGTCCGTTGGAACTGGCCATGCAACGTGACTACAAGGGGACCTATCAGCGAGGCCAACAGGGAGAATTCTCGACCGTGCCGGGGTTGCAAGATTCCTACGAAGCGCCGGTCCATCCAGAAGTGGCCATAGACGCGACTACCCTCTCCGCGAACGACGCAGCGAGGAAAGTGCTGGAAGTTGTGAAAGAGAAATTTAACCCACGGCATTCCTGAGCGCTTCTACTGCAACCGCCCATATGCGCTGCGCGAGCAATCGTCCAACGCTGCTTGATGAGGCTCTCTCCCGGTCGCTATAGTGTCGCACCATGAGGAAGACACCTGCGTCCCGTCGCAGAGGGGGGGGGAGCCCCCTTTCTGGCACGAAGGAAAGCCCCTTCATTCCTACTCCTGCCTCGGCAGCCCTTCTTGCCGCATTTCGTGCCCTTACCGTCAACGATCTGTACACGATGGCCCCTAAAGAGACGGTGCTCAGGGGATATGACTATTACCGGCAGCAACGGCTTCAGCACTATGTCTGGGGTAAGGACGGTGCCACGCTCACAGCGCAGGTGCAGGGAACCAGCCTGTACGAGGTCATCTTTTCTCTCGACGAGGAGTTTCTCTCTTCGTTCTGTGACTGTCCGGCCTGGGATTTTGATCGGCTATGCAAACATATCCTGTGTGTCTGCTTTGCCACCAAACATCTGCTGTCACCCGAGACGTTTCCGTTGTCCGATCGGCAACACGTCCACCTGGCCGCGCTCCGAATTGAGTTGCTCGGCGACCTCGCCGAGACGGGTTCCATCAAGGAGACGGTCCCCTCGCGGAATGGGGACGGTCTCCCTGAGTCGGGCTATGAAATCGTGATCGACGCCGGCCAACCGTATCCGCAACTTGTGATCCATCGGAACGGTGTACGGCTTCCTGCAGGATGGACCCCCACGTTACCGCCAGAGCTGCGGCCACTCCTGAATCCGTCCTGGTTTTCATCAGGGTATGGGGACGAGCCCTTAGAGCGCTATCTCCGTGTCTCCAAGCGCCGGTTCCCGATCGTGCTGAAAGCCGGCCTGGAATCTATCGCCCTCGAATGGACTCCGTCGGTCACCTGTCGGAGCAAGACCGAGATCGCTCTTGCCGGTGATGACGTGAGGATTCGCGCAGTCTGCATCGCCGATGGAACGGCGCTCGACAGGATCGTCCGCATTCGCGGCTTCGTGGTCGACGTGAGTGGCCGCCGCTTGCTCTGCTTGGAGGACGAAAGCGGATGGGCTTCGTTTCGTACGTTAGGCAACGGTTTCCAAGGTTTCAACGCTGATGACCATGGGGGCGGACCGGCCGGGACGTTGTGCGCGGTGACCTTGCCGGACGGCCAGGGCCATGGGCGATGGCAGGGCCTTCACCATGAAGTGGAATTCACGGTCTCACGAGACGAATTCCAGTCCGCTCAAATTGATCTGATCCGCAAACAGGCCGACAAGACCTTACGTGATGTTCTGCTGCGTGTGGATGGGGAAGAGGCGCCGGTTGATTCTTCTGACCCTGTGTCGGTAGGCGAGGAGGTGTCGTACGCGTTGATTCTGGCGCCGCTCCCAGCCGAGGCCGGCGCGCCGACCGCCGCATGGATGCTACAGACGGAATGCCGGCGCAGTGACGCCCGGTTTGCTCCGAGCGCCTCGACCTTTGCCTTCATCCGGGCGTTGGAGCAGGGCCGCGCCGTGTCCGCACCGTTGCGGGCACAGAAACGCAAGGCCATGC
>JANPKE010000425.1:0-5423 GCA_031425875.1 Nitrospirota bacterium | reverse complement strand
GGCCTCGCCCACGGAATTTCAATCAAGGCACCTTCAAGATTCGCCATACTGCAAGCGGTGAACTCCCGCTATTCGATGCCAGAAAGCCCATCCCTGGGCAAAACGATCTATTCGAAACGTTAACGCACGGGCTCCCCGGTTCTGCGATGCCTTCGTGGGAAGGTATCCTGAGTGAAGAACAGCGCCTACAAGTCCTCTCTTTTGTTACGACCCAACTCGTGAAGGACCGAAAATTTACCGACAAGCAGTCCGAGACGCAGACGATTTTACAACTAGCTGACCTGAAGCCTAAACCCGCCACTGACGAGAGTAAGAAGCGCGGTAGCGAGTTGATCGTTGAGAAAAAGTGTGTCGAATGTCATGGGATGGAGGGTCGTGGAGACGGAAATGCATTCAATCTAAAAGACGACTGGGGCTTCTCAATCCAGCCAGCCAATTGGCATAAGTGCTGGAACTTCAGGGGCAGTCGTCAAGATCCGTACAATGTTGCCAACATCTTCCGTACTTTTTCTACGGGTGTAAATGGCACACCGATGCCATCTTTTGCGGATAACACGACCGTCGATGAACGGTGGGATATAGCCAACTTTGTCAGTTCGCTGTGTGAAAGAGATACACTGGGTAATCCACTGCCCATTGATCCATTAACCGATAAGCCTAAAATCAACTTCGTCATCCCCTCAGATCTCGTTGAGGGGGAAATCCCGGCTGACATTGAACATGAAGCCTGGCAAAAGGCTCCAAAACGGATTGTGGCGATGGGGGGACAGATCACCCATAAGCCAAGAAACTTTGTCAATCGGATCGACGATATCTGGGTTCGGTCGCTCTACAATGACAAGCATATTGTCTATCTTCTTGAATGGGATGACCGAACGAAAAGTGTGGCTGAAGGGAAGCTCCCGTGGGCGCCCACTCAGGTGAATATCGATGTGAAGGAGCAGGACCCCAAAACCGGCGAGGAGGGGTCAATCGCAGCAAAGCAAAATAATTACACGCTCTACAACGATGCAATTGCTATTGAGACAGCGGTGAAGTGGAAAGAATTACCGGCTCCAATTAAGCCGCGCTATTTGTTCGGGACGAATGACCAATTCCCGATGGATATAGTGAAGTGGGAAGCGGACGGCTCCCTTCGTGCCTTTAAAGGTACGGGCTGGGATAAGGATTTTGAAGAACGCGATAATTATGAAGAGGCCATGAAGCTCGTAAAGAGCGAATGGAAGAATGGGCGTTGGTATGTAATGATTCAGCGGCCTGTAGGAAATAAGAAGGACCAGGATTATGACGAAGACACCTTTTTTGAGGTAGGACAGTATATTCCTACCGTCTTCTTTGCCTGGGACGGTCATAATGGAGATGCAGGACGAAAGATGGCTGTCTCCGCATTTTACTACACCTTTATGAATCCACCTGTTCCTCAGGAAACGTACATCTATCCAGTCGTTATCGCTGTCGGTGTGGTACTGCTGGAGGGTTGGGTTCTGACCCGTCGCGCAAACAGGAAAAAGGGCAAGACGCTGTAGCGACTCGCTTCAGCGCAGCAAGTAGATGGAGGGGGTGGGGAAACCTACCCCCTCTTTTTTTAGACAGGTTACGTTCCTATGATCACTGATGTGACAGGTGTTCTGCTGGCTGGCGGAAAAAGTAGGAGGATGGGAGAAGACAAGCGATTCATCCTTGTCGGTCAGCAGACTCTCTTTGATCGGAGCTTGACGGTTCTCCGTGAATTGTTTGAGGTGGTATGTGTCGTCATCGCTCAAGATAGTCCGCCCCTGCAAGCGGATGTGCCGGTGGTCCGTGATCTTATTCCGGACGGTGGGAGCCTTGGTGGATTGTACACGGGGCTTCGACTGGCCAAGACCCAATATATCTTCGTCGTGGCATGTGACATGCCGTTTCTCGCCCCGCACGTCATACGGCATATGGTTCAACTGAAGGATTCAGCTGATATTGTCATCAGTCGGTGGGCGACTCGTCTTCAGCCAACCCATGCGGTCTATGGCCGAAACTGCCTTCCAGTTATTGAGGAAATGATGACCCTCCATAATAGGAAGATTCACAGTATGGTCGGTCATCCATCCCTTCGCGTATGCGTGGTGCCAGAGACGGAGATCAGGCACATCGACCATGAGGGGCGTTCCATGTTCAACATCAATACGCCATCCGATTTGGAACAGGCTCGATCAGTGTGTGATCCTGGTACGGGGATTGGGTCGTAGTGTGTAGGTCTGATAGGTGAAACGTACCCTCCTTATCATTCATCCGGGTGCACTTGGGGATGTCCTGCTGGCTGTCCCAGCAATAAGGCGTCTACGTCTGAGGTTTCCCCAGCATGAGATTGTGCTCATAGCTGCTGCCGCCGTGAGCCGACTCCTATTGGAATGTGGAGTGATCAGCGATTGGCTCCCCTTAGAAGGGCAAGCCTGTCTAGGGCTCTTTTCAAGGGTTGCATCTATTTCCAAGGAGTTATATTCCTGCGTGAATCGCAGTGATCGAGCTGTGGTATGGATGGAAGATAAAGAAGGTGTGCTTGGTTCCTTCTTCCAGGAACTTGGTGTCCCGAACGTTCAGATTCAGTCACCATTTTCCAAGGGATTGCGTGCAACGCATCAGAGCGACCGTTTTCTTGAGACGCTGGGAGAACCGGCCATAGATAGTTTGTCGGAGAGAACGGTACAGGTTCCCCCGCATCTCTTGGAGCGGGGGAAGGACTATCTTGACGCGCTGAGGATTTCCCAGGAGCGATCGCTGGTCCTTGTGCATCCAGGGAGTGGAAGTGTTCACAAGCGCCTTGATCCTAGAAGAATGGCCTCGTTGATTGAACAGTTGTGGCAGGAGGGCATGTATCCCATCATCTTGGAGGGACCGGCTGATCAGGATGCCGTAGGTCAGGCACTGCACTTTGTGAGTCGGCCACCTCTTGTGCTCAGAGACCTTGATCTATCTCAGCTTGCAGGGGTGTTTGGACGGGTTGCCGTATATATTGGTCATGATTCGGGTGTGACCCATTTAGCGGCTCTGTTGGGTGTGCGGACCATAGCTATATTTGGCCCTACAGATCACCATCGGTGGGGACCATACGGTAGCCATGTCTCGATCGTGCGAGGGTTGCCGTGTAGTTGTGGGTCGTGGGAAACAGTTAAATTGTGTGTGAAAAAACCTTGTCTTCATGTGCCGGTGGGAAAACTTTTAGAAGCATCGCGGCTTACATGTGGAGGAACCAACAACACAAGCCCTCATAACTCCCCGGAAACCGCCTTGTCTCTGACCACCCCACAATGATACAGTAACGCGTTAATTTCCTTTCTTTGGTAAGGACTTAGAGAAATAGTTGTGTCTCAAGGATTTGTGCAAGAGCGGGTCACAACGGCCCTACTTGGCGCCCTCAATGGTGCGAGGCAAAAGGGGCAATTGAAGACGACGGCTTGGCCCACGCTGAGTCTTGATGCGCCCAAACGGCCAGAATGGGGCGATCTCGCTTCCACAGTCGCCATGTCATTAGCCGCATCTGAGCACAAGGCACCTCATGATATTGCCCAGATCATCGTAGAAAATATTCCTCAGCGAGAGCAGCTGTTTGATCGTGTTGAAATTGTTCGTCCCGGTTTTTTGAATTTGACGGTTAAACCAGCCCTCTGGCAGGAAGTTCTTCGTGAAATCGAGTCGCAAGCGGCTCGTTATGGCCGGACAGCTGTCGGAGCCGGCCGTCGAGTGTTGGTCGAGTATGTGAGCGCCAATCCGACCGGGCCGTTGCATGTGGGCCATGGCAGGGGGGCGGCGGTCGGGCAGGCGGTCGTTCGATTGCTGGATGCGATCGGATACGAGGCCGTCAGCGAGTACTATATCAACGACGCAGGTCGCCAGATGAAATTGTTGGGCGCATCCGTGTATGCCCGTTACCAGGAGTTGTCAGGGCAGACGATCGCATTTCCTGAGGATGGCTATCATGGTTCATACATCACCTCGCTGGCACAGCAGCTCAAGGAGCAACTCGACCCCGTCGCGGGTGAACTGACTCCTGCCGATCTTGAGACTCGCTGCCGATCCCTTGCCTATCAAAAACTGCTGGGACTCATCCGTGACGATCTTATGTCCTTTGGTATCGAGATCCAATCCTGGTTCAGCGAAACGTCGCTTCTAGAGTCCAAAACTATCGAGTTAGCTCTGGAAGAATTGAAAGCCCGCGACCTCCTGTTCCAACAGGATGGTGCATGGTGGTTTCGGGCATCCACGTATGGTGACGAAAAAGACCGTGTCGTCAAGAAGCAGGATGGTGAGTATACGTACCTGGCCGCCGATATCGCCTACCATCATGACAAGCTGAGGCGTGGCTACGATCTACTGATCGATGTCTTCGGTGCTGACCACCATGGGTATATCCCACGCATGCAAGCGGTCATGCAGGCCTATGGACATCCCAAAGATCGTCTCCATGTCGTGCTGGTCCAGTTGGTGAAGCTGCTGCGGGATGGAGTCGAAGTGAAGATGTCCAAGCGGACCGGGGAATTCATTACCATGCGGGAAGTCCTCGATGAGGTCGGAGCCGATGCTGCGAAGTTCTATTTCTTGATGCGCGACTCCACTACACATCTGGAATTCGACCTGGAGTTGGCGAAGCAACGGTCCGCCGACAATCCGGTGTACTACGTTCAATACGCCCACGCGAGAATTTGCAGCCTGTGGCGTGTCGCGGCTTCTCGAGGGGTTACCCGGCCATCTGCGGAGGCGACGGATCTGACAGTGTTAATGGATCCCGATGAATTAGGGTTGATCAAGAAGCTGTCCTCTTACCCTGAAGTCGTCCAGGCGAGTGCCCTGGCTTTTGAGCCACACCGTGTGACCTACTACCTTCAACAATTGGCGGCGCTTCTCCATACGTTTTATAACAAACACCGTGTGTTGCCCCCTGAACTCGATCAAGAGCACAAGGAGTCAGCCTCTACTGAAGTGCTCACAGTCAAACGGACGGCGGCGCGACTGGTTTTGATGGGGGCGGTCCAGCAGGTTCTTCGGAATGGACTCAATGTGCTCGGCATCTCAGCGCCGGAGCACATGTAGCGGGTCAGACCCCGTAGAAGATGATGCAGTACCAAGTTCAACAATCCGATCGGCACTCCAAAGGCCGAGTCGGCCTGCTCACGACCGGCCATGCAGAGGTCGAAACACCGGCCTTCATGCCAGTTGGCTCATTGGGTCCCGTCAAGGGGCTCGAACCGGCTGACGTGAAGGATCTTGGGTTTCGACTCATCCTCAATAATGCCTATCACTTGTACTTGCGCCCTGGTCATAAGATTGTGGCCGACATGGGGGGGCTTCATGCCTTCACCGGCTGGCCGGGAGCGATCCTCACCGACAGCGGGGGGTTTCAGATTTTTAGTTTAGCGAAGTTGTGCGAGATTACCGACGAGGGGGTCACGTTT
>JANPKE010000424.1:0-4369 GCA_031425875.1 Nitrospirota bacterium | reverse complement strand
TACGCCGACCCGTCGCGCCGGCATGAAGTTGCACATTCGCACGCGGAACAGCACACCGCTCGGCGATGAAGCGAATCAGTTCGTCGTTGGCGGCCCCGTCAATCGGACGCGCAGCCAGGCGGATCTTGACCGCATCGCCCTGAATTCCGACGCACTCAGTACGTGAAGACCCTGGTTGGACTTGGACGGTCAAGAGCGCCCCGCGCTCACTGTCCCGTGCGATGACAGGAAGAGACGCCACAGAAATTGAGGAACTCAGAAGATCGCTTTGACGAAGTCGAGTATGGCCCGTTGCATGTCTGAATCGTCAGTGATTGGGCGGGCGACGGCAACATCACACGCTCGTTCTGGCGGCACACCTTGCTTGATCAATGTGCCGGCATACACCAAAAGCCTGGTGCTAACCCCCTCCTCAAGCCCGTGGCTTCTGAGATTGCGAACTTTTTGGCCGAGCTTGACGAGTTTCCCCGCGATAGCTGCATCCACCCCCGCCTCACGCTGGACGACGAGGGTTTCAATATCGGGAGCAGGATAATCAAACTCGATCGCGATGAATCGCTGCTTCGTGCTTTGCTTCAGATCTTTGAGGACACTTTGATAGCCAGGATTGTAGGAGATCACCAGCATGAACTCGTCGACGGCCTCCACGATCTGGCCCTTTTTCTCGATCGGGAGCACCCGCCGGTCATCGCTGAGCGGATGGATGATGACCGTGGTGTCCTTCCGAGCTTCCACCACCTCGTCGAGATACACAATGGCCCCATGCTTCACCCCGACGGTCAAGGGTCCATCCATCCATACGGTATCTTGCCCCTTCAGGAGGTAACGGCCCACCAAATCAGAGGCTGTCAGATCTTCGTGACAGGCGACTGTGATCAACGGTCGGCCGAGCTTGTACGCCATATATTGAACGAAACGGGTTTTCCCGCAGCCGGTCGGCCCCTTCAGCATCACCGGCAGTTTTTTCTCGGCAGCAATGGTGAACAGGCCGATCTCCCCACAGACCTCCGCATAAAACGGCTCCTGTTGGATTCGATATTGCGCGACATCAACTTCTCGTGCCTGGTGCATCAACGCTTCGTTCCTTCTCGAGGTATACAATCGATCCAACTGATCTCAGCCGATCGCAAAGTGATGTCACAATAAACGGAATAAACCGCGAAGATCAAGCGAGGGACATCAGAGAGGCTCTCTACGCCACCTTCTTCCCATCATCAAGCACTTCACGAACTCTTTGGGTCAATACATGAGGCGTGAACGGTTTCTGGAGAAAGGCCGTGTCCCGTTTGACCCCACCCTGTTCGAATACCGGATGATCGGGGTAGCCGGACATGTACAAAACCTTGATCTCGGGTCGCACAACCGTCAGTTTTTCTGCGACCTCCGGCCCGCTCATTTGCGGCATCGCGACGTCTGTCAGCAACAAATGGATCGGGCCCGGATGCTTCGCGCCGGCCAGGAGCGCTTCGATGCCGTGACGCGCAACCAACACCTCGTAGCCGCTCAGACGAAGCGCTTCCTGTACAAGCCCACGCACCGACGGGTCGTCCTCGACCACAAGGATCGTTTCTCGCCCGATCGCTCTGCCGACTGTTTCACTGGCGATCGGCGCGCCTTGTGCGGTCTCCTTCACTTTCGGGAAAAAGATCTTGCATGTCGTGCCCTGTCCCAGCTTGCTCTCGATCCCGATCGTGCCACCGCTTTGTTTCACGATGCCGTACACAGTAGACAACCCGAGACCCGTGCCCTTTCCTTTTTCCTTGGTGGTAAAAAACGGTTCGAATAAATGCGATTGAGTTTCCTCGCTCATCCCCTGGCCACTGTCCCTGATCGACAGGAGCACGTAGGTTCCCTCGTCGAGCATCATGGTTTCACGCCGAGGTCCTTTCCCGATCGTGACATTTCGAGTCTGGATGGTCAGCTGACCACCCGTCGGCATAGCGTCTCGAGCATTCACGGCCAGATTCATGATTACTTGCTCGATCTGCCCTGGATCGACCTTGATCGATCCCAAATGTGGGTCGAGGTCCGCACAGAGTTCAACAATATCCTCGCCTAACAGCCGCCGCAGCATCCCGTCCATGTTCATTACAAGCGCATTCAAATCCACGATCTTGGTCGCCACAAATTGCCGGCGGCTGAATGCCAGGAGTTGACTGGTCAAGCCGGCAGCACGATCGGCGGCCTTTTTGACCTCTTCCATTTCACGTCGCGCGGGATCCGCCTGCGCCAAGCGACTCAGGATCAACTCGCTGTATCCACGAATCACCGTCAGGAGATTGTTGAAATCATGAGCGACACCGCCGGCGAGCCGTCCCACGGCCTCCATCTTCTGCGATTGACGCAGTTGCGCTTCCGTCAGGCGCAACGCCTCTTGCGCGCTCGTGCGTTCACCGAATTGCCCTATTTTCAGGCCGACATCGGTGATCATACTGAGCAGCTCGCTATCCGGCTCATGGACTTGATGGCTGAAGAACTCAATGACGCCCTCGACCTCACCCCCGATACGAATCGGAAACCCGAACGCCCCATGAAGCCCGGTTTTGGCCGCCAACTCCGCGCGAACAAAGGTAGGATCGAGCGTCACATCTGTAATCCACACCGGTTGCCCGCTTTCCCAAATTCGACCCGGCAATCCCACACCCGGCTTGAATGTCTGGGTCTGTATCTGTGCGATGAACTCATCCGCGACCAGCGATGCGACTCGCCAGTAATCGAGGCACCGCAACGTGCCTGATGGTTTATCCAGTCTCCAAAATACCCCGAGATCCCATTCGAGACTCTCGCCGACCGCTTGAATGATTTTCGGCACCGCTTCTTCGAGTCGCACGGCCTCCGACAGGACACGCGTCACCGCATATTGAGAGGCCAGCCGTCGTTCGGCCCGACGACGCTCCGTAATGTCGCGCACAAACGCGCTGAAGATGTACGCTTCACCGATACGGGCCGGCGAGACGGAGAGCTCGACCGGAAACTCATGGCCTTCCTTATGTCGCGAAGCAATCTCGATCCGACGATTCAGTACCGGGCCGACTCCCGTCTTGAGATACTCTCGAATCCCTTGCGCGTGGGCTTCCCGATCACGTTCGGGGATGATCGTGTCTGAAAGCAATTTCCCCATCGCCTCTTCGCGGGTCCATCCAAAGATCGCGGTCGCTTGGGCATTCCATTCAGTCACAATTCCGGCGGCATCCATCGTGATGACTCCATCGAGCGCCGTATCGACGATCGCTCGATTGCGTTCCTGACTCTGCAACAACGCCGCCTCGGCAGCCCGTGCCCAGGCACTTTCTTGTTGAGCCTGCCGATACTCCGCTCGCAATCGGATCGTCGACCACAACAGCAATCCCAGCAGCGGGAGCCAGACGGCCGCCACGATGCTACGTTCAACATGGCCGAGCAGGAAGGTCCCCACGCCGAGGATAAACAGCGTGATCATGACCATCACAAACGTCAACCACTCATATCGGCGAGTCGTTGAGGCGGTTCGCTCTTCTGGTTGGGTCATGCGGTCATCCTTGTGATCACCCACGTGTCCAGAATCGCGGATGGATGATAGGCCAACTTGGCCGCACGGAGTCCCGGAAGACCGGCATCATCCATGGCATTGATAGAGGTCGCCCCTTGTGCCATGGCGGTTCGACAGCTTTCGCGGAAAACCCACTGGGCCAGACCAGGGATAGATCGGTCCGCGACCTCCAATAAGATGCACCAAGTTTGCGGCGTCACCCAGTAGCCAAAGGTATAGGCAGCGATGTGATCGTTGACTCTCACGACGGTCCCTGACAAACCAATCTGCTCATGCTGGTGCAAGACGAGCCTATGGGCCATTTCCGCATCCTCCAGAAGCAGCTTTCCCATCTGATCGAGATGGCCATTTCGCTTTTGATCCGCCCATCGCCCATAGAGACGCACACAGTCGGCCTGATCGTCAGCACGATACGGCTCGCCTGTGATCGTCTGTTCGCGGGTCGCACGATTGCAGAGCGCCCGTTGGGATTTATAGTGATCTCCTGCCAAGGCTGCTAACGCCCCGACTGGGTAGAGATAGTCGCCATCTTTCTGACGAAATTGAATCCCGTCGAACTCCAGTAGTTGCTTTTGTGACGCCATCACGTTTTCGATTCGACTCACCGGCGACGGCCCGTTTCGCGACTGCATGAGCGCGAACGCCTGCTCCACTGCGTGACCCAGAGGCCCGGCTCCGAGCGGTGGAAGCGGCATGAACCATCCGTCTGGAGACTCGGCAAACAGAAACAACGTCTGATCGATCTCCATCCACCAGTATGGAAGCAGCGAGGTCCATATATAATGGTAGGGAAATGCAAACGCGGCCGGCGTGTCATGGCCAATCACGTGAGCACGCTCA
>JANPKE010000423.1:0-3623 GCA_031425875.1 Nitrospirota bacterium | reverse complement strand
CTGCGATTTGATGGACGTGTCACGACCATCATCCCGAAGAAATCGGCGTGCTATCGTTGTGTCTTCAAGGCCCCGCCTCCACCTGGGTTGGTTGCCTCCTGCCAGGAGGCCGGAGTGATCGGGGTCTTAGCTGGCATTATCGGGACGATTCAAGCAACAGAAGCATTGAAGCTTGTCCTCGGAATTGGACGGCCGCTGACCGACCGCCTGCTCGACTTCGATGCGCGCAAAACCCAATTTCGAGAAATCAAAGTCCGTCGGAACCCAAATTGTGCGCTCTGCGGGGAACATCCGACAATTACCGAACTGTTCGACGATGGGGACCCCTATGCTGGATGCGCCATGCGTCCATCTGCATAGAGTTTGATAAGGTGGTGCGACGATGAGCAAAATGAAAGCGCTGGTGTGCCGCGAGTGCGGTAAAGAATATCCAACGAAGGCCATCCACGTTTGCGAAATGTGCTTCGGTCCCCTTGAGGTGAAGTACAACTACGAGGAGATCAAGAAGACGATTTCGCGTAAGAAGATCGAGGATGGGCCACATAGCATGTGGCGTTATCTCGACCTGCTGCCGGTCGAAGGCACGAACTTCGTCGGACCGCATGCAGGGTTCACCCCGCTCGTACGGGCGAAGAACCTTGGCGCGTATCTTGGGCTCGACGAGCTCTACATCAAGAACGATACCGTGAATCACCCCACTCTATCCTTCAAAGATCGGGTCGTCGCCGTGGCCCTCACGCGCGCGCGCGAGCTCGGTTTCGAAACGGTGGCCTGCGCGTCGACCGGCAACTTGGCGAACTCCGTCGCCGCGCACGCGGCATCCGCCAATCTCCACTGTTACGTCTTCATTCCCGGCGACCTTGAGGCTGCAAAAGTGCTTGGCAACCTGATCTATAAGCCCCACGTGGTTGAAATTGAAGGTCATTACGACGATGTCAACCGGCTCTGCAGCGAGATTGCCGGCGAACATGGCTGGGCGTTCGTAAACATCAACATCCGCCCCTACTATGCCGAAGGCTCAAAAACCCTTGCTTTTGAGACTGTGGAACAACTGGGGTGGAAAACACCGGATCAAGCTGTCATTCCCATGGCGTCGGGCTCGCTCCTGACCAAGATCTGGAAAGGTCTGCATGAGATGAAGGCGTTGGGCCTAATCGACAACGTTCGCACGAAGGTCAACGGCGCCCAAGCGGAAGGCTGCTCACCGATCTCGACCGCATTCAAGGCGGGGCGCGACTTCTTCAAGCCAGTGAAACCACAGACGATCGCCAAGTCCCTTGCCATCGGTAACCCCGCTGATGGGTACTATGCGCTTAAGGCGACCGCTGAGAGTCACGGATCCATGGACATGGTAACGGATGAAGAAGTGGTAGAAGGCATCCAGCTACTGGCCCAAACCGAAGGCATCTTCGCGGAAACAGCTGGAGGCGTCACGATCGGCGTGCTGAAGAAGCTTGTCAAACAAGGGGTGATCAAAAAAGATGAGGTCACGGTGGCCTATATCACCGGCAACGGCCTAAAAACCCAAGAAGCAGTGATCAATTCCGTCGGTCGCCCAGTGCGCATTCAGCCCAGCCTGGTGGACTTCGAAAAGACGTTTAAGATGGGAAAGAACGGTGGTGGCGTATGATTAAAGTTCGCATTCCGACTCCGCTTCGCCCCCTGACCAAAGGTCAGGGCGAGGTCGAGACCAAAGCCGGCAGTGTGGTGGAGATGATCGAGGCGCTGAATAGTACACATCCCGGCATCAAAGATCGCCTATGCGATGAAACGGGAGAGCTCCGTCGCTTCGTGAACATTTATGTCAACGAAGAAGACATTCGCTTCCTCACGGGGAAAGACACGCCCCTCAAGGATGGCGATGAAGTCTCCATCGTCCCGGCGATCGCAGGAGGGTAACCATGGCACACTTGCGGTTCCATATTCGCTTCCCTGAAGACAAAATCCGAGAGCCGATCATCTATCAGATCGGACGCGAATATAAGGTTGTGACCGATGTCAGGCGGGCCGATGTTCGCGAGACGACTGGATGGGCCGATGTGGAACTCTCCGGTGACACTGCTGAGATCGAGCGGGCCGTCGCTGGCCTGCGAGCCAAAGGCTGTGTCGTCGATCCGATCGAACTCAATGTGGTGGAATGACATCCCGTGACGCGCACCTCATGAAGCGTATCTCGTACTGAGATCGCACGTCACGCTTCACCAACGACGAGATACAAGTATCATGGAACTCACTGAGCAAGAGATTGAGCGGTACAGTCGGCACATTATCCTCCAGGACGTGGGAGGCAAGGGCCAACTCAAGCTCAAGCGGGCCAAGATCCTCCTGATCGGCGCAGGCGGTCTTGGCTCTCCCGCCGGTCTGTATCTTGCTGCCGCCGGCATTGGAACGATCGGGCTTGTGGATGGCGATGTCGTGGACCTCTCAAATTTGCAACGGCAGATCATGCACTCGACCGCAACGCTCGGACAGCCGAAGGTTGAGTCCGGCCGGAAAACCTTGTCGGCCATTAATCCCGAAATTACCATCAACGCGTACCACCAGCTCGTCGATGCTGAGAATATCCTCCCGCTTATCTCGCAATACGATATTGTGCTGGACGGCTCGGATAACTTTACGACGCGGTTTCTGGTAAACGACGCCTGTTTCTTTGCCAAGAAAACATTGATCTCCGCCAGCATGTTTCGGTTCGAGGGGCAGTTGACGACGATCAAGCCGCACCAAGGCTATCCCTGCTACCGCTGTCTCTATCCCGAGCCCCCACCGGCTGGGCTGGTCCCGAATTGTCAAGAAGCCGGTGTGCTTGGCGTTTTGGCCGGTACGATGGGAGTTCTCCAGGCCTCGGAAGCGATCAAAGAAATTCTCGGCATCGGAGAAACCATCGCCGACAAGTTATTGATCTACGATGCGCTCGACATGAAGTTCAGAAAAGTCGGCAGGCCCAAAGACCCAGCTTGCCCTCTCTGCGGACCTAACCCGAAGATCAAAGATCTGAGTCTAGACTACACCGTCACCTGCACGATTTAACGTGGCCGACCTCATCATCCCCCGACAGATTCTCGACGACATCATCGCCCATGCGAAGGAACTGACTCCGTACGAATGTTGTGGGCTGCTGGCTGGAACCAATGGGGTGGTCAGCCATCTGTATCGCACCAAGAACATCGTCGCGATGGAGGGGGCGCAAAACCTGTCGTCTTTCGACTCGGCAAAAGCCGCGCATCTCGAACGCCTCTCGCCGGCTGAACGAGCGGAAATTGCATTTGTCATGGACATGCAGGACTTCTCCTCCGCCAAGAAGGACATGCGCAACAACGGACTTGATCTCCAAGTCGTCTATCACTCGCACCCGCACGATCCCGCGCGTCCGTCTGTGACCGACATTAAAATCGCCACCGACTATGAAGAGATCTGGCCCAAGATTAACTTGCCCATCCCTGCCTACCTCCTCGTCTCCCTCATGAACACTGAACCGGATGTGAGGACCTATTGGATCAAATCCGGTCGCGTCACCCTTGCCGACGTCCTCATCCGCTGATCTACATTTTCCGGTTCACATCGCCGCCAAAATGTAATAATGTTCTCCCGTAGCTTGAATCAGGAGCATCCCACATGCCAGCTCG
>JANPKE010000422.1:0-1554 GCA_031425875.1 Nitrospirota bacterium | reverse complement strand
TTACGGTGGGCGCTGGACCTACGGGGCCAAGGAAGATTATCGATTTGTCGCTGCAACATTCGTAAAGGAGGGCTTTGTCGTCGTCATTCCCGATTACCGAAAGTATCCCCAGGTGCGCTTCCCGGCATTTGTAGAAGATGGCGCAAAAGCACTTGGATGGGTCATTGATCATATCGCTGAGCTACAAGGCAATCCTGCGCGGATCCATGTCGTGGGACATTCCGCCGGTGCTCATATCGGCGCGTTGCTCGCCGCCGATCCTCACTACCTTGCCGAAGAGGGCAAAGATCGCTCGCTGGCCATTCATGATTTCGCTGGTCTCGCCGGTCCCTACGCCTTTACTCCTGACGAGCCAGATCTCGAAGACATGTTCGGCCCGGCGTTGAACTACCCGAGTATGCAGGTCCCCACATTTATCGATGGCACGCAACCACCGATGCTACTTTTATACGGCGACAAGGACAGCGAGGTGAAATACGCCAATCTCCAGAGGCTGGAGCAACGCATCAAGCAACGAGGCGGCTGTGTACGCTCACGCATCTATCCGGATGCCGATCACACCGATCTTATCGGAGCCCTGTCATGGTGGAACCGACAGAGAGTCCCCGTCGTGGAGGACATCACAACGTTCTTCGGAGCATGTCGTGCGGCAGGAGTCGAGTGATCGAATCGAAGGGGAGTAGGTCGCTTAACACGACCTCGCCTTCCCACCGGACGCAGAGCGAGACCGGTCTACCCGTCTATCGTGTAATGGAAATAGTTCTGGGGGCCTGAAGACGGCTGATGCTGTCCGGCCAGAGCATGGCCGGGTCTTTATCGAAGATATCGAACGCAGTTGACGACAAGACTCCCCATGCACCGTCACGCATCTCAAGTTCGAGTTGCCCCGGGGCCCATCCAGCAAATCCGGCAAACCCCCGAAACGCCTCGGTCGGTTTCGGCTGAGTCATGATGCGCTCTAGGACGCGCGGTGTACCCACATAGATTCCATCGACGATCTGTCGTGTATCAGGCAGGAGCTGCGTGAGTCGGAACAACAGAATCAGTTGCGTCGGCTCGACCGGCCCCCCGGCAAACAATCGGTGGATGGTTTGCTTCAGTACAGTAAAATCCGGCAAGGCTTCGGACACGAGCACATTCGTGGGGCGGTTCAGAATGAGGCCGACTGTCCCGCCTCGTCCATGTTCGACAATTAGCAGGACGGTTTGATGGAAATTGGGATCATCCAACGAGGGACTCGCGACCAGGAGCATCCCCTTTTCGACCGACCTAGGCGAAAACTCTTGCTGAGCCGGAACCGATCCCGCATGCAGGAGGAACAAAGTCCCCACAAGGAAGGCAGTTCTCATGATGCTCCGCACAACAACAAGAGCCAAGACTTCACCTTGGTGCTGAGGCTAACAATTATCTTTTCTCTTCGGTGAAAGCAACAGGGGTGGAGGAACCAGATCGTGATTGTGCGCGGGGTTGAGTAGCTCTCCAGAGAGCGAGATGTGCTAGAGTAGGCTCCGCTTTCGCTGCTTGTCGGATGTGAGCCACATGGCAGCAGACACG
>JANPKE010000421.1:0-3229 GCA_031425875.1 Nitrospirota bacterium | reverse complement strand
CTATCAACAAGATGTGGCTTTGGAACGCGTCTTCAGTGACGTCGCCTCGTACAGCGAGCGGGTAATGGGGCCTGCGCATGTCTGTAATGTGGTGGATGAGGCCATCAAAACGGCTCTCTCGAAGAGAACCGTCGCGCACATCACGATCCCAAAAGATATCCAGGATTGGCCTGCCGACGGGACACGATCAAAGGCCAATGTGCTTGATCATAGCGGCGATGTGTACAGCGAAGCTCTGCCGCTGCCGGGAAAAGTGCAGCTTGAGCGTGCGGCCGCGTTAATCAATGCGGGAACGAAGGTCGCAATCCTGGCTGGCCGTGGCAGTCTTGCCGCGCGCAAGGAAATCATCACCTTGGCGGAAATACTTGGGGCGCCGATTGTCAAACCCTTACTTGGTAAAGCGGTGGTACCGGATGATCACCCATACACGACCGGCGGGATCGGATTACTGGGCACGGCCCCCTCTCAAGACGTAATGGAGGAGTGCGATACGCTCATTATTGCGGGGAGCAGTTTTCCCTATCTCGAATTTTATCCGAAGCCCGGCCAGGCGAGAGGCGTACAGATCGACATCGATTCGGCCAGGGTTGGATTGCGGTATCCGGTAGAGGTAGGGCTGGTCGGTCAATGTTGGGATGTTTTACGAGCGTTGCTTCCTCTCCTTCATCCTAAAGGCGATCGAAGTTTTCTCGAACGAGCCCAGGGTCATATGAAACAGTGGAATCAGCTGATGGAGGAACGTGGTACGAGGACGGATACTCCATTGAAGCCACAGGTCGTCGCCCACCAACTCAATGAGGTCTTGGCGGACGACGCGATCATCTGTTGCGATACAGGGACTGTTACGACATGGGCGGCGCGGCATATCCAGATTCGGGGAGCCATGCAATTTTCTGTGTCTGGGACATTGGCGACCATGGCTAACGGATTACCGTATAGCATTGGAGCAGCCGTGGCACATCCCGGGCGACAAGTCGTCTGTTTTGCCGGTGATGGAGGCTTTACGATGTTAATGGGGGAGCTGGCGACCATCGTGAAATATCGTCTCCCTGTCAAAGTGGTGATCATAAAAAACAACTCATTCGGCATGATCAAGTGGGAGCAGATCGCGTTTGAGGGTAACCCCCAGTATGGAGTGGATTTGCAGCCTATCGACTTTGTGGCCGTCGCGCGAGCATGCGGTGCAAAGGGATATTCCGTCGATGACCCTGCGCGGGTTGGATCTGTCCTGCGTGAGGCCTTCGCTTACGATGGACCAGCGGTCGTGGAAGCATTAGTCGATCCGTATGAACCGCCATTGCCAGGCAAGATCAGCTCCGACCAAGCATGGCAATTCACCAAATCTATGGCACGTGGGCAGAAGGATAGGATGAACATCATCAGGACCGTGCTCGAGAACAAGGTCCGCGAAATTGTTTGACCCATAGAACGGGTTCCTGCCCAGAACGGAAAGAGGATCTGACCGTCCTGCCGACAGATGTGAAGCCAGACTTCCCACTCGCGGAATCCTCAGCAGCCGCGTGCCCTCGAAACAAGTTGTCCGACATAAGACACCCTGTCCCCTGGGTCAATTCTGTTACACCGCACATACTCTAAGCCGTAAGAACTGAATTGCCCCTATCGAGAGCGGTTTGGTAGCGCGCCCTACGATCTTGGCATGGGCAAAGTTCATGCATGACATTCTGAGAGTGGCGTTCAATTTGGATGAACGGCATCCCATTCACACTTATCATTTTGAGGAGGGCTCCGTAATGGCTAAAGATCCTAAGCGCCAACAGACTGACGATATGGTGGAAGACAATGCCGTCAACGTGCTCGATCTTTTGAAAGAAGATCATCGAAAAGTAAAAGGAATGTTCGAAGAGTTCAAAACCGCAGATGCCAAATCACGACAACGCATTGCTGATGAGACCTTGCAGGACTTGGAAATTCACACACAAATCGAGAACTCGATCGTCTACCCCGCAATTCGGGACATCCTCGACGAAGAGGAGACGGTTGATGAAGCCATGGAAGAACATCATGTGGTGGGCCTGCTCATCAAGGAGCTTCGTAAAATGAAAGCCACTGAGGACGGTTTCCAAGTGAAGTTCAAGGTTCTGGGCGAACTCGTGGAGCATCATATTGAAGAAGAGGAAAATGAGATGCTGCCGGAAGCGGAGGAAGGGCTGGATTTAGAAGATCTCGGAAGACAGGCCATTGAAATGAAAACGCGTTTAAGCTCCAGTCGCAAACGTAGTTCATCGGGCCGACGAAAAGCAGCGTGATCTGGGGGAGAATCCGTTCTCGTCTGTCACATATGGACGGAATGAAGAGTTCTGTCCAAACCGTGAGAGCAGGATGGTTTACGAATGGGGGTGATGATTGCATGACTAGTCGAAGATTCGCACAAGTTATTGGAGTCCTATTCCTGGCGGTGGGAGTGGCTGGATTTATACCACAATTCGTCACTACTCCTCATCCCAACGCTGTACCAGGTTTGTTTGCTGATGAGGGTTATGGCCTCTTGTTCGGCCTATTTCCCGTAAACTGGATTCATAATCTAGTTCATCTAGGAGTGGGCATTGCAGGATTATCTTTTGCCAGCAGCGTGAGCAAGGCGAGAGGATTTGCGCGGGGTCTGACGTGGTTTTATATCATTCTAACTGTCATGGGCACCTTTCCGCCACTCAGCATGACATTTGGTCTCATTCCTTTACATGGATGGGATGTATGGCTCCATGGCGGGACAGCCGCGGCTGCGGCCTATTACGGGTACGGCAAACGTGCACAAGCCGCTGATATCGCCGATGGCTATCGCCGAGCTGCCTGAACTTTCCCTCTGCCACATGAGATAACGGGACCGCACCGGGGCGGTTGTCTCATTCGCAGAAGGAAATACGATTCTGTTCCCATGCAGGGGGTGGTGGCTTATTGATACGGTCTGCCTCTTGCCGATCTCCCATTCCTCGCGAGGGTCGAGATGAAGGACGCAACCCAGTATGACCGAAACGTGAAGCCCCATGAATGGGACTTCACGTTATCAACAAGGCGTGACAGCTTGTGTGGTGGAGACACCATGCAAGCGGTTAGCACCAATAAGGCCGCGCACACGCTATTGCATCACGGAGCCATTGGGATCAAGGCCGTCGGATGGCACATCGTGCAATCACTCCGACGCATTGTCCCATGAATATCTTGCCACTCGTAGGAGGAAACGAATGAATGACCATGTCTCAGGAAAAGAGAA
>JANPKE010000420.1:0-12647 GCA_031425875.1 Nitrospirota bacterium | reverse complement strand
GGCGAAAAATAGCTTGGTTCTCTTCGGGCGAGTATATGTGCAGCACGTTCGAATACCAGATCACATCATAGGTCCCAGGGATGGGTTCGCTCGTGAAATCAAGCGGGAGATAGGAGAGTCGCCGCCTCGTTTTGTGAGTGCAGGCGATTTCTTTGGCTACTTCAATCGCGGCCTCTCGATCGCAGACAGTGGCGCGAAGCATTGGATGCTTCGCGAGAAATGCCATGGCGTAGGTGCCTGGCCCTCCGCCGAGGTCCAGCAGTGTTGTAGAACCAGCTAAAGGGATCTGGGCCGCAATTGCCGGGGCAATTTCCAAGGTCCTGTGGTGCATGGCCCAAGTGAATTGCCGACGGTAGTCCGGACTGTCTGGAGTATCATGGTCGATCGGCAAGCCACTTCGCACGGATTCCAACAGCCTTATCCAGTCCCCCCAATGGCTTCTGATCAAATTCAAATAGCCACCGCGATAGGCGCGATGATTCGCATTCAGCGCTGTAGCTCCAAGTCGGCTGTTCCTATAGCCGACTCCTTTTTTCTGCAATACCCCGACCGCTGCGAGATTGCGACACAGGATGCTCAAACCCCGTTCGCTGACCTTGAGCTCCTTGGCAAGATCAGGGATCATCCACGATCGGTCGCCGACGGTCGTAAAGAGATCCAGTTCCAGCGCAACCAGCAACACGCGTGGTAATCGATAGGCTGAGACCGCGTCCCGAAACTCGTCGAACGTCGTGATGGGTTGAGTCACGATGCGCGTCCGATTTGCCTGCAACACCATCGGAGGAGATCTTCCAGCTTGGCTCGATTCTGCAGATCCGCATCTCGTGCAAACGTGACCGCCACAAAATCGTCCGTCATCTCGGTCTCCTCAACAAACCCGGATTGAAGGAGGAGCGCCCGGTATTTGGCGACAGCTGGCTGAAGAAAGTATTTGGCCTGTTTCGCAACTTCATCGGTTCCTAAGTCCTCTGGCGTACCTTCCGACATGAGCACCATGACCTCATCCATCGCCATCCCATACTGGCAAAGGACTCTCCCGTCCGGTCTGACTTCTAAGAGCCAGCCGTCTCCACCGAGATCCATGACGAGCGGACCGTTGGGCTCCAGTTCATAAAACTGGGGGAAAGACTGAATCAGGTCAGCACGAAGCTGGGCCCATGTCGAGGAATCCTGCTCAGTCATGCCTGCATCCCTCGATGAGGCTGCGACCGATACGGATCGGCGAGGCGGGCGCGAAGTATGCGCAGGCGTTGCGTGTTTTCTTCCAGTTTCGGCAGGCGATACTTGCGATCCATGTACACCACCTGTTCGAGCAGATCTGCGGCGTCCTGCACACGCCCCATGTCCTCATAACATTGAGCCAACACGTATCGGGCGCCACCGACACGAAGCTCGTCGCCTAACCGCTCGGCGACCGACTGACTGGTTTGACAACAAGCGGTGGCCTCGTCGTAGCGTTTTTGCATCAAGAATGTGCGGCCGATCATACGCCAGGCGTCCGCAACACCGCCCAGATTCCCCAACCGGCGCATCAACTCCAGCGATCGTTCGTACAGCTGAATAGCCTCCTCAAAGTGACCAGTTTCACGAGCCACCAAACCAAGGTCCGAGAACAGGACGGCTTGGGCCGGCTCATCATGCGTTTTGGTCATGAGATCGAGGGCCTCCAGATAATACGCCCGTGCCCGATCCCATTCGCCGGCATCAGCCCGGAGGTTGCCCAGATTTGCCAGCGTCGTCCCGATGCCCTTTTCATCACCGAGGACTTTTTGCAATTCCAAGACCTCCTGATAATTCGTCTGGGCCGCATCGCGCCGTCCGCTGACTGCGCAAATGTTCCCCAGGTTGCCAAGCGTGGCGACCAGAGCACGTTGATCACCGGTGAGCCGATCATATTCTAACGCCTTGGCGTAACAGTTATAGGCCTCCGTGTAGTACCCTCGTGAGAAATGCTCGTTGCCTTGTCGATTCAATTCTTCGGAGTGGCTGTGACGCACTGTCATGACGTTACTGACAAGAGCTGTTGCACTTGCTGTTTCCCGCCGACAAGGATGGAGGCGCCGTCTCCGACAAGCAGGCTATCGAAGTTGTACTTCAAAAGGCGGCAAATCCCATCCTTGGCCTTGTAAATGTCCACATACTTTTCGGCAGGAAGCAGACGTACGGAACCGGGCGGCTTGCCGATCAGCGCATCCCCTACGATCAGCACACCTCGCCCCCGTTCTATGAACAATGCGGATTCTCCCGAAGACTTTTGATCCTTCAGATGGATCGCCCAGATTCCGCCGGGCAATAACTCACCATCCTTGTAGGTCTTCGTTGGCGTCACATCCATCTGGGCAGCATCGGCTTCCGGCACTCGCAGCTGACACCTGAGCTCTGCCTGATAGGCCACAGCCTCTCGGATGTGATCTCGGTTCGTGATGATGATGTAGTCAATCGGCTCATGTCGACGGACGACTGCTCTCGCCTCGGCCGTCATCGGGGGTGGGTCTACCAGAATCTTATGTTCACCGATTACTAGAAATAATCCATTGAAGTCGAGCTGCTTCTCATCGGAAAACCACGACCATTGCCAGATGTCGGGCAGGACTTGTTTCATAGCAAGATATGGCGAATTATTATCATTGGGGATTCATGACACCACAGCCATTATAGGGCTGCGATGGCGTCCTTGACCGTCTTGGTGACTTTCGTCTGGATACTTGCTTCGTGAGGCAAGTCAATAATGTCGTCTTCGGACACGGTGATAAATTTACGATTCTGCCCTTTCGTCAGCGAGATCAAGAACATACTGTTGGAGGGAGTGACAGGAATCACGACCTGGACAGACCTGTCAATTCCCTGTACGACTTCTAGAAACTTTTGTTTCCCCTCCTCCATCTCATCCATTATTTCATTTTCTCCTCTCTGCACTCTTATTTATCGCGCGCGAGGGGGAACTGATGTTTCTCGGGCGCTCCCGGGTTCAGCATAAATAGAGATCGAGCCCTCCCCAGTGAAAGTAGATCGCCGTTTTGAAGCGCTCGATGTTGCGGAACCCGCAGGCCATGCGCTGGATCTTCGGGATCTGGCTGTTGAACCCCTCGCTCATCGCAACCTCCCTTTCGAGAAGAGAACAGAGCCTCGTGATCAACAGACCATGATCCTATGCTGCTCCTGTGATTCACCGGAAGACCTTTGCATCTGCTCAGGTCATCGGCGCCTAGTAGCTGTATCCTACCATGGTAATTTTTAGAGCGGCAACCGTAGGGCAGGAGCGAAGCTAATCCACGGCAGGGTCTTCTGGCTGATTCAGCATATCCTTGAGTTGTTCCTTTGCCGTCCCTTCAAATCGAACAAACTCGAGTCCAAATCTATCATCGCGTTTCCATCGGACAATCGCGCGGGCGATAATGATCGGAGGCCGGGCACCTGGAGGTTGGACATGGAGACGCACACACGCCCCGAGAGGGAACTGGATCTGACTGTCAACCTCACCTCCGGCAAGTGTCAGGTTCATCACAGTCCCATAGCCCGATCCTTCATCTCCTGTGAATTGGACGGGATAGTCGACCGGCACTCGAGGCCGACCTCTTGGGTGCAGCTCTTTTTCGTCGTCTTGCTCTGGAGACATCATCTCGTAGGAGTCCCGGCCACTCAATGCCCTGATTCGAACAGCCCGAGCTGGAGCTCTTCCGCGCGAGTAAACGGAATGGGATAGCGCTCGGTAAAGCAGGCCGTACAATACTGATCGGGCGTCATCGGCGCGGATGTCAGCATGCCGTCGATGCTCAGATATGCCAGACTGTCAGCCGTAATATATTTACGGATTTCCTCAATCGAATGATCGGATGCGATCAGCTCTTTCTTGGTCGGCGTGTCGATCCCATAAAAACAAGGCGACAGGATCGGCGGTGAACTGATCCGCATATGCACTTCCTTCGCCCCGGCTTGGCGGATCATCTTGACGATCTTGCGGCTGGTCGTTCCTCGAACCAATGAATCGTCGACCACGACGACCCGCTTCCCCTCCAGCACTTCCGGCACGGCATTCAACTTTACTTTCACGCCGAAGTGGCGAATCGATTGTTCCGGCTCGATAAACGTTCGCCCGACATAATGATTGCGGATGAGGCCGGTTTCAAATGGAATGCGCCCACCCTCTGCATAACCGAGGGCCGCAGGAACCCCGGAGTCCGGAACGGGAATAACCACATCCGCCGGCACCCCTGATTCTTGCGCCAACCGCCGCCCCAACGCTTTTCTGGTGCCATAGACGGCGTTCGCGCCGAAGATTCGACTGTCGGGTCGAGCAAAGTAGACATATTCAAACACACACATGGCCGGATTCACTTTAGGAAAGGGATGATGGCTGTCCAGCCCTTGCTCAGTGATAACGATTAGTTCACCCGGTTCGACTTCACGAACATATTCGGCATCGAGTAAGTCAAAGGCACAGGTCTCCGATGCCACCACCCAACTGCTGCGAAGACGCCCGAGACACAGCGGCCTGAGCCCATACGGATCGCGCGCGGCGATGAGACCATTGTCGGTCATCAAGACAACCGAAAACGCGCCCCGCACCTGACTCAGCGCATCGACGATACGCGCGAGAAAGGAGTCTGCGCGTGAATGGGCGATGAGGTGGATTATGACTTCACTGTCCGATGTGGACTGGAAGATCGCCCCGTAGGCTTCGAGCTCATGCCGAAGCATCTGCGCATTGATCAGATTGCCGTTGTGAGCCAGAGCTAAATTACCCAGCGCAAAGTTGACAATGAGTGGCTGAACGTTCTTGAGATCGTTACCGCCGGTCGTCGAGTAGCGGTTATGGCCAATGGCCATATGACCTGGCAGTTTCTCCAGCACCGATTTATAAAAAATGTCGGCAACCAGCCCCATCCCCTTCTGAACAAAAAACTGCTCTCCATCTCCAGACACTATCCCCGAAGCCTCTTGCCCACGGTGCTGAAGCGCGTACAGCCCCAAGTAGGTGAGATTCGCGGCCTCCTCGTGACCATAGACGCCGAAGACCGCACACTCATCATGAAACTTATCGGGATCGATGATCGGTAATTCTGTTGGCATAGCGTCGCGTCTGATGGAAGAACTAGGCGTGGTGGACTGCGCGTTCCAGCGAACAGGCCCATTGGTCATACAATGCCGTCACCGGCTGGTCGATCACTGATTCCGTCGACGCCCCCTCTCGGAGGTGAACGGTCAGCCGCGTACCAGTCACAGATCCGATCATTTCGGCGGGGACCCCGAAGCGCCTGGCCTGATCGAGAATCGTCTGTCGATGGGTGGACTGGGACGAGATCACGACACGCGACTGACTTTCTCCAAACAGCATGGCGTCCTTTCGCAATCGACCTCGTGACAACTGTACCACTGCGCCCAAGGGTTGTCCGGGACCAGAGATGCAACTTTCTGCCAGTGTCACGGCAAAACCGCCGTCGGAACAGTCATGAGCAGATTGCAGGAGACCGTCACCAATCAGCGACAGCAGACAATCATGGAGGGCCTGTTCGGTATCGAAACTCAAATACGGCGGCGACCCTTGTTCACGCGCATGCATAACTTTGAGATATTCCGACCCCCCTAGATCTTCCCGCGCCGATCCCAACAGGATAATGTCGTCGCCTTCCTGCTTAAACCACTGGGTCATCGTCCGCTCAGCCTCTTCGATCAGTCCGACCATGCCCAGCATCGGCGTCGGGTAGATCGAGAGCCCATTGGTTTCGTTATAGAAGCTGACATTCCCGCTCACGATAGGAATCTTGAAATGCTCGCAGGCATCTTTCATCCCTTCAATCGCCAGCACAAACTGCCACATGATGTCGGACCGTTCCGGGTTCCCGAAATTAAGGCAATCGGTTAAGCCGATCGGCGAGGCACCCGAACACACGAGATTCCGCGCCGCCTCAGCCACGGCCAGCCTGGCCCCTTCATAGGGATTCAACAGGCAATAGCGGCTATTGCAATCGACCGTCATCGCCACAGCCTTCTTCGTGCCCTTGATCCGCACCACCGAGGCATCGGATCCAGGACGAACCGTGGTATTCGTCCTCACCATGTGATCATACTGTTCGTAGACCCACCGCTTGCTGGCGATGGTCGGCGACTCCAACAAGGCCAACAAGGCCACATTCGCGTCTTTCACATCTGGAATGACGTCATAATTCAGGTTCGTCAGCATATCCTGATACGCTGGTGGCTGATAGGGCCGTTCATACCGAGGTCCGTCGTCGGCCAACGATTTGGCAGGAATTTCCGCCACGACCTTGCCCTGATCCTTCACACGCAAGATACCGTCTGCCGTCACCTTTCCGACTACAGCCACATCCAAATCCCACTTCCGGCAAATGGCGATACAGTCCTCTTCTTTGCCGGCTTTTGCCACCATCAACATCCGCTCTTGCGACTCGGACAGCATGATCTCATATGGCGTCATCCCAGGCTCTCGCCTCGGGACCACGGTCAGATCCAATTCCATCCCGTTGCCGGCGCGAGAGGCCATCTCGCACGACGAACTCGTCAGCCCTGCCGCCCCCATATCTTGAATCCCGACGAGTAGATCTCGCTCCATCAATTCCAGACAGGCTTCCAGCAGCAATTTTTCGGTAAAGGGATCACCGACCTGTACCGTCGGCCGCTTCTGCTCTGATTGATCGTCGAACGAATCGGACGCCATCGTCGCCCCATGAATCCCATCGCGTCCCGTTTTGGAGCCGAAGTAGATCACGGGATTACCGACGCCTGCCGCCGTGCCACGGAAAATTTTGTCTTTATGGGCCAGACCGAGACAGAACACGTTAACCAATGGATTCAGCGCGTAGATATCATTGAAGACGATCTCGCCTCCCACAGTAGGAACTCCCATGCAATTGCCGTAACCGGCAATACCGGAGACGACCCCTTTCATGAGATGACGAGTCTTGGGCGAGTGTAGTTCTCCAAACCGCAGGGAATCAAGCAACGCAATCGGCCGTGCCCCCATAGTAAAGATATCGCGCAAAATCCCGCCGACGCCCGTCGCCGCACCTTGATAGGGCTCGATGAATGACGGATGGTTGTGCGATTCCATCTTGAAAACGACGCAGAGCCCATCACCGATATCGACCGCTCCGGCATTCTCACCAGGCCCTTGCACAACACGAGGTCCAGTCGTCGGTAGCTTCTTCAGATGCACGCGTGAGCTCTTGTACGAGCAGTGCTCAGACCACATCACCGAGAACATGCCGAGTTCCGTCAGATTGGGCTCACGCCCGAGAATATCGACAATCTTTTGGTATTCCTCGCCCGTAAGGTTGTGCTGAGCGATGAGATCTTTGGTAATGAGCGGCGTGCCAGTCTGCATCATGCCCTAGCGATCACAAGTAATCGTTCCACAGTGAATTCTGATCTGCGAATGCTGCGGCCTTAGGCCAAGTAACGACTGCAAGCGGTTCTCCTGAATGACCGGCGAGGTGCCAGCATAGCACCTCGCCAGGTCGTAGACCTCAATCGTACACCCTGAACGCTTACTGAACTTCAATCTTGACGGTCGCTTCCGCGGCTAACATTTGATGATCCTTGTCTGCCGCGACAACCTTGATTTCGTGAGTTCCAGGTGACATGTTCTTCACCGTCTTTTTGTCCCACCCCTTCTGGTATTCCCCATCCACGAAACAATGGGCATGGTCGGCCTTGCTCCCCTTCGTCAGCGCATAGACCAGTTCGATATCTTTTCCCACCTTGGCTCCAGATGCCGGACTCGTGATCGTGAGCTTGCTGCCGTCATCCGTCGCAGCAAACACACCAGCGCCAGAACCCAAAGTTAAGAGACCAATGGCTGCCACTAATGCACCTACACGTCTCATCGCGACCCTCCTCTATGTGTAAAAGAAGTTGAACACCGTGACCGATCAACTGAGTGAATACTTTACCGCGTGCACTGTCGATCTTCAATGCTCCGGAGAGCGATCCCGCCAAGTCATCGTAGGAGCGCTTACCGGACTTCTACCACCTTCTTCTGCTCTAAAAACGAGATCATTGATTGAAAGATGTGTCGCCCATCTTCATTTCCCAACATGGGCTCCACACAGCGCTCCGGATGTGGCATCATTCCCAAGACATTGCCTTGCGCACTGCGGATACCGGCAACATTATCGAGTGACCCATTAGGACAGGCCCCAGGTACCACCTTCCCGTCTCCCGTACAATAGCGAAAGACCACTTGGGCGTTGGCTTGAAGGCCAGCCAACGTCACCGGATCGGTGTAGTAGTTCCCATCCGCATGCGCGACTGGAATTTTGAGCACCTGACCGGGCTTACACGCATTCGTAAACGGCGTTGCCGCGTTCTCCACTTTGACGTACGTCTCACGGCAGATAAAGTGTAGCGACTTATTTCGCAACATGGCGCCGGGCAACAAACCTGCTTCCAGCAGAATCTGAAATCCGTTGCAGATCCCCAGCACCAATTTTCCCTCAGCCGCAAACTGCCCGACCGCCTGCATGACCGGAGAAAACCGCGCAATCGCTCCGGTGCGGAGATAATCGCCATATGAAAATCCTCCCGGCAGGATCACCGCATCCAAACCGGCTAACGACGACTCCTTATGCCACACCATTGTGACATTCTGCCCGAGCACATCTTTCAAGACATGCGCACAGTCGTGATCGCAATTACTACCGGGAAATACAAGAACACCGACATTCATGTGGCACACCCCACGCGAAGTTACGCAGTCAATTCATACCGATAGTCTTCAATGATCGTATTCGCCAGGAGCTTCTCGCACATCGACTTGACCGCCACTTCGGCCTTGGCCCTATCGGCCTCTTGAAGGTCCAGCTCCATGTATTTCCCGACACGCACATTCGCCGCGTGCTTGAACCCCAAGGAGTCCAGCGCATGCTCAATAGCCTTGCCTTGAGGATCCAAGATGCCTGACTTCAACGTTACGTGAATTTTGGCTTTCACAACTTACTCTCCTGCTTTTCTTCGGCCTCATTCAACCGATCCACATATTTCTTGATCCAGAAGATTACTGCAATGGTGAGTCCGCCGCAAAACACCAAGGCCACAAATGCCCACCGCCAGGGTGACTCATTTAACCGATAAGCCATCACCCCAATAATGGCCGCCCAAACCACCACCGAAGCCACCAGCCCATAATTCAAATACGCACGCAGCATCTTCGCTCTTCCTTCTTTTACCACACGATCAGGAGGAGGTTCTGAGCCTTGTTCCGCGACATCACGGAAACTTCGGCCACTGCACTGGTTGAACCTGAGCGGTCCACCTTGAGGACGGCTCGCGATGTTCGAAGTTCCGTTCAGGCTCTGCTTCGAACGGAACTAGTTTCGCGAGCCGAGCGACGGCGAAACTGAGTGCGGTCAAGTTGACGTGTTTGAGCGGGCAAGGCTCAAGCCTCCTCTACCCACACACCCTCTTCAACACCTCCTGATACGCCTCCTCAATCTTCCCCATATCCTTCCGAAACCGATCTTTATCCATCGATTCACCAGTCGTCATGTCCCAAAAACGACACGTGTCTGGAGAAATCTCGTCCGCCAAGATCAGTTTATTGTGAAACACCCCGAACTCGAGCTTGAAATCGACGAGCTGCATCTTCCGCTCGGCGAAGAAGGGTTTGAGGACCTTATTCACCGCGTGCCCGAGCTCTCGCAGCTCACGCAACACTCCTGGCGTCGCGACATTCATCAGCCGTAGATGATCGTCATTGACGAGCGGATCGCCAAGTCCATCGTTTTTGTAGTAGAACTCAATGACCGCCGGATCAATCCGGTTGCCCTCTTTCAATCCGAGCCGTTTGGCCAAACTCCCCGCGACGACGTTCCGAACCACGACTTCGATCGGGACGATCCTGACTTTCTTGGTGAGCATTTCCCGGTCATTCAACCGCTCCACAAAGTGTGTCCGGATCCCGCTTTGCTCTAAGAGCTGAAACAGCCGCTCGGAGACCTTGTTGTTGATGACGCCTTTCTCAAGGATGGTGCCGCGCTTCTGTGCGTTAAAGGCCGTCGCATCGTCTTTGAAATACTGCACGACCTGGTCTGGATTTCCCGTTGAAAAGATCTTTTTCGCCTTGCCTTCGTAAAGAAGCTCGCCCATCGCCATGATCGGACCTCTGTGGTTCAACTTACTGCGCCAACAGCTCGACAACCTCGTCCAACGATTTCATCGTCCCGAGTATGGTTGGACTCCCGAATCGCCGCGTATAGCGAAACTCTTGCACGTTCTCAAGCGACAACACCAGGCTGTGAAAGTCCTCCAGCTTGGAGGTTTCAAAGTACGTAATGAAGTCCAGATCGTCCAGCCCACTGGAGTGATAGAGCTTCCGCTTGACCGATTTTAAATACGGTAACGTGGCGGCGGTATGTTCCTGCATCATCGCGGCTCGTTTCTCCTGATCCAGCCCCCACCACTCGGCTGACTTCCTGACCGGGATAATGATGGCATACGGATGCTGACCGGGCTCACTGACGGCCTTCAGGTCTGCCTTCATCTGCTCGGAAAATCCCGGGACGTAATTCGGTTTTTTGGTAAGCCCGTGCATGACCCCGACCGTCTTGAGGTATCTCCCGAATTGGCTGCTCTTCAGATCCAGGAGAAACTCCTGCGTCGTGCGTAATTCCGCCGCATGAATCCGAAACAAGAGGTCTGCATGATCGGAAATCCCTCGAAGCAGGTACAGATCGATTGCCACATGCTCCCGATGCTGTTCCACCACACCTTTGAGCGAGGTCAAACGGACGATCCGCATCGCGGGGTCTTGCTTCGCCCACTCTTCATTCAGCGCGAAGAGGGCAAACGTGCCATAGACTCCGGGTTCCGTAAAAAGTTTCTCGCGATCCGCCGCAGCCTGCACATCGAATAGCCACGGGCCGACCGTCACGCACATGAACATCAGTGCCGCAACAAATGTTCGCGTCATGATCTCGTCTTCTTTCTCCTGACACCAGGCAAACGATGGTGGTCCCGCCCGAACACCCGCCGATAGATCTGATCGAGATGGCGCAGATAGTACTTGGGGTTGAAACAAGCTGCAATCTCACTGTTCTTAAGATGTTGTGAGATAAACGGGTCTTTGCCGGCTAATTCCTGCAGTGCGCCTCCTCCCCTCCAGGAGACCATGGCGTTGCGCTGTACCGCTTCATAGGACTCTTTTCGCTGCGCCCCCTTCTCGACCAAGGCCAACAGCAGCCGCTGCGAATACACGAGCCCCCCGGTCAATTCGAGGTTACGCCTCATTCGATCGGGATATACAACCAAATGCTCAATAAGATCCGTTACCTTGGCGAGCATGTAGTCGATCACAATCGTGCTGTCCGGCATGATCACCCGTTCGACCGACGAATGGCTGATATCCCGTTCATGCCAGAGCGCCACATTCTCCATCGCCGCCAGACTGTTGGCTCGCACCAGCCGCGCCAAACCACAGAGATTCTCCGAGACAATCGGGTTCCGTTTGTGCGGCATCGCCGACGATCCCTTCTGGCCTTCTGAAAAATACTCTTCCGCTTCGAGCACTTCCGTGCGCTGGAGGTGGCGAATTTCGGTGGCGATCTTTTCGATGCTGGCCGCAAGCAACGCGAGCGCTGTGGCATAGGAGGCGTGGCGGTCTCGTTGGACGACCTGATTCGAGACGGGATCGGCCTTCAAGCCAAGCTTGGCACACACATACTCTTCAATGTCCGGTCCCTGATGCGCAAAGGTCCCCATGGCGCCTGACAGCTTGCCGACCGCAATCTCGGTCCGCACCCGCCGTAACCGCTCGTGATGGCGGCGGACTTCTTCGTACCACAGAGCGAGCTTCAGCCCAAATGAGATCGGCTCCCCGTGAATGCCATGTGACCGCCCCACCATGACCTGATCCTTGTACCGGAACGACTGCCGTTTCAAGACGCCCAGCAACCCTTCCACCCCGTGCAGGATGAGATCCAGCGCCTCGGTCATTTGAACGGCCAATGAGGTGTCGACAATGTCGGAGGACGTGAGTCCCATGTGGAGAAACCGATGTTCCGGGCCTACCGTGTCCATGAGCGATTCGAGAAAGGCGATCACATCATGCTTGGTGACCTTTTCGATTTCGGCAATTCGGTCGACGTTGATCTTGGCCTTCTTCCGGATTTTCGCCGCCGTTCCGCGTGGCGCCTGTTTGGCATGCTCGAAGGCGGCACAAGCCTGTAGTTCAACCTCCAGCCAGATCTCATATTTATGTTTCAGATCCCAGATCGCCTTCATGTGGGGACGGGTATACCGTTCAATCACGATCCGCTCTCCTCCGGATTCCACGATCCGGGTCTGCACGCTTCGCGGCCAGCCGCGACTCGGTGGTCAACGCCTTGTCAAGAACCGCGTTCACAAACCTTGAAGCATCCTCGTCGCCGAAACTCTTCGCCAGTTCGATGGCTTCGTCCATCGTGACCTTCGCAGGCACCTCATCCAACCACAGCAGCTCATACAGTCCAGCACGCAAGATATTGCGGTCGACGATCGGCATGCGGTTCACAGTCCAATTCGTCGCATATTTACCGATGGTGGCATCGAGCTCTTTTTTATGCTCTAGCACACCCTGCACCAACTGCTCCGCGAACGCTCTTGACTCATCGGACGCCGCACATTCACGCCAAAACTCGTCAAGATGCACGCCG
>JANPKE010000419.1:0-2715 GCA_031425875.1 Nitrospirota bacterium | reverse complement strand
GCCGCTGCGTCCGCATCGAACTCGCTCATCCGCCGATCGCGCTCTCCGATGGACTGTTCCAGCTGCTGGATCACGCCGCGATGGGCGGCCTCCCGATCACTCAGTTCCACCTCCAGCTGATGGACACGGCTCTGCACCGATTCGAACTTCTCCAGCCGAGCTCGGAGCTGCTCCCGGTCGGCAAGGCCTTCGTTGAGTTGGGCGATATGCTCGCGCTGCACGCGGACTTCCTGCTCCATCACATCACGCGCTTGTTCAGCGGCCCGACACACCTGTTGGACCTCTTGAAGTGCTAGACCGTGGGCGGCCGCCTGTGCAGTGAATTCACTCTCACGTCGGCGGGCCGCAACTGATTCAGTTTCCAAGTCCGCCAGCCGTTTCGACCGTACGGCCAATTCCGCTTCGAGCGCCTTCACCCGTTCACCGCGTGCGGTGACTTCTCGCTGGGCTGACGAGTGCAACGTCTCGGACGACATGATCTTCTGTTCGAGAATCTGCATCCCTGACGTCTTCACCTTCAAATCATGTGACGTCGTCTCCAGTGCCTGCTCTTTGCTTCGCAACAGATTGGCGAGATCCCCGTAGGAATGATCGGGCGAATTCTTTGGGAGTCCTCGCAATAACCAGCCAACCGCGACACCAATTCCTGCCGCGATGAGGAGACATCCGAGCATCTGGCTCATCAGTGTAATCATACGTCAGTCCGTCCTTACATCAGTAATTCGATCCGCTCATTCTGGTGAAGGCCCGATGGGGATCTCCCCTGAGCAAGGGGGCGTGTCGAACCATAGCCGATTACGGTAAACGGATTCGGAAGTCCATGACTGGTCAAATACTGCTTGACCGCTTCGGCGCGGCGCCGACTCAGTTGCATATTGTACTCCGCTCCGCCTCCCGCATCAGTATGGCCCGCGATTTCAATTGGCGTGTCGGGAGCTCTCCGTAAAAGCGTGATGATTTGATCGAGCACCACCTGCCCTTTGGGCGTGATCGTCGCGCCCTTGGGTTCAAACTCGATCGAGGATTTCGTCAGAACTTGGTTCAACAGCAGCTGGAGTGCCGACAGAGGAACAGTGGCAGAAGACGATGCTGCCGTCGATGCTACCACCACACGGTCTTCAATTCGTAAGCCCGCTCGTATCACCGGAGCCAACGCCTGTAAGATCTCCGCCTTCTCACGATGACCGGCCACCTGACCGTTGACCAGCAGCGAACGTCCATCGATGATGATGGAGCCTCGCTCGACCATCACGCCCAAGACCGGCAAGAGTTGCGGCACCATATCCACCCACGCTGCGGTCTTGACCTGCTGATCAACGGTAAACTGGTCGATCACACGCATGCGCGTTTTCGCAGCGAGTGCATGCGCCTGCTCAAGAATTGTGATCTTACTGCGTTCAGTGGGCAACGAACCGCGAAGGACCAAGCTGCCTTGCTCGAAACTAACGTGAAGGCTGGCGGGAGTCGCGATCGCGGACCGTGGCGGGGAGGAAAGGTGCCGAGGAACGCACACCATGCCAAGGAGCATGAGCGCAACTGCACCTCCGGTGAAAACCCCTGCACGTCTCATGGGATCAACTCGCTGTGGACGATAGAACAACTGGGGCGCGAGGCGGCACGGTACCACATTTGATGATGTTTGTACTAGGGAGAGAAGTGGCCAGCCAAACGCGGGAACAGGAACACGCACAAACACGGGTTGCGGATAGGCATGGAAAATATGAGAACTGCTAGAGTGGAAAGAACTGAGGGGCACCCAACCGCATACCACGATCGCCTGTCATCCCAACCGTAGCCTAGTTAGAGCCGTTCCCCGTACTTTTGGTAGTGGTGCTTCTTGGCATCAGCGATCCATTTCTCCCGTTTAATGCGTTCAGGATCGGTCTCGAGCTTCTTGGCAATTTTTTCGATATCTTCCTGTTTCCAGCGAGCAATTTGGATGAATGTACGGGTGCCCAGCTTATGAAGGGTCTGTGCAAAGGCAGGCCCGATCCCATGAATCTTTTTGAGATCATCTTGCTGACCGTCCTTACTGATCTTGGGCTGTCCTCCTTGGGAGCTCGGCACAGCGCCATTCTGACGGGCCTGGTGAGGCCCCTCCTTTGTGGAAGCTGCCTTTGCCGGCACTGCTTTGTCACGAAGCGTCGCTCTCAATTCTTTGAGACGTTGTTGCAGGCGATCGATCTGTTCATCTTTCCCTGGAATACTCTGTACCTCTTGCGCGAGATTCTGACGTTCCACTTGAAGATCATGTAATTGATGGTTGAGATTCGCCATCTGTTCGTCTCGTCCCTGCAGCTGTTGCTCATTGAGCAGCAGCTGCTCACGAAGGCGCTCCTGTGCTGCGCATTGCTCTTGGAGCTGGACCACTTCTGACTTATGATCCTGAACCGTGCGTGCGTACTTCTTTTCCCATTCTTTAAGCTCTGTTCCCTTCTCACGGAGGAGGTTGGCGGTTGGCACCAGCTCTTCGATCCGACGATCTCGTTCCGCAAGGGTCTTTTCGATCTGCTTGAGGGTTCCCCGATGGGCCGCTTCTCGGTCACTCAGCTCAACCTCCAACTGATGGACGCGGCCCTGTAGCGACTCCAGCTTCTTTAGGTGGGCGCGCAGGCGGTCCCGGTCGGCAAGGTTTTCGTTGAGTTGGGCAATATGGTCTCGCAGAACCCGGATTTCCTCCTTCAAGACTTCCTGGGTTTGCTCGGCGGTTCGACT
>JANPKE010000418.1:0-3031 GCA_031425875.1 Nitrospirota bacterium | reverse complement strand
GGCGCAATCAAGAGTCGATTGTTGCCCTTCCTGCTCGTGATCGGCACCGGCGTTCTTCTTGTGGGGTCACTCATCCTGAGTGCGGTTCTGGCGGCGTTGAGCAAATTTATTCTTCAGGCGCTGCCCGGGCCGCAGATGATCCTACTATTCGTGGACGTGGCCATCTTTTTGCCGGTGATCACGTTGCTCTTCGCCCTGATGTTCAAGGTACTCCCGGACGGATATATCGCCTGGATGGATGTCTGGCTCGGTGCGGTGGCAAGCAGCACGCTCTTTATGATCGGGAAGTGGATCATCGGCCTCTATCTCGGCTCAACGGCGATGGTCTCAATGTACGGAGCCGCCTCCTCCTTCATGATCATTTTGGCGTGGGTGTACTATTCCGCCTTGATTTTCTTTTGGGGCGCCGAATTGACCTGCGTGTATGCTCATGAGTACGGCTCGCGTAGAACTCCTCTTAGAGTCATCCCCTCGCGCGCGTGAGTAGTAGGTCGGAAGGATGGCCTTCGTCTTACCTTCCTTTCCTTCAGCTACCCGTTTCCGTTTTGGGGAAGGACAGGCCCTTTCGTTTGATATTCTTCCTCATAGATGTGAATCGCCGTGAGCAGGACTGCCAACAAGATGGGACCGAGGAACATACCAATAAACCCATAAGCCGCAAGCCCTCCGAGGATACTGAAAAAGAGAAAGAGCGTCGGCAGCTGCGTCCCGTGTCCGATGAATAGCGGTTTGAGAACATTGTCGACCAAGCCGGCAACCACGAGGGTGCCCCACACGACCATCGCGATTCCCTTCCAGATCGGTCCGGACACAAAGAGGTACCCGGCAACCGGCACCCAGACCAAGGCGGTCCCGCCAATCGGCAAGAGAGACAACAACGCGGTGATCGCCCCCAGCACCAAGGCAAATGGTACACCGAGGACCACATAGGCGCCTCCTGCCAAGACGCCCTGCCCGAGTGCGGTCGCAAGCACCCCTTTGACCACCGCCGCCATTGTGTTATCCAGCCGATCAAGCACCTTCTGCTTATGTCGCTCTTCCAAGGGCAGGAGGTGATAGAGCCGCCAAAATAAACCTCTGCCGTCCTTATAAAAGAAAAATAGGGTGAAGAGCATAATGGACAAATCGAACGTCACAGAAAAGGCATCACGAGCCAGACCAGAGATGTGAGTCAACAAGAACGTGCCCACTGTTTTCGTGCCCTCCGCGATCGAGCCTTCGTACCCGCTTCCCGCCAGCACGAATGTCCCTAGCTGTTCCTGGATAAACCGCCCAACCAGCGGAATTTTACCGAGGTATTCCGGGAGCTGTTTCATCCCGCCGACCTGGACCCATTCCATCACACTTCGATAGGCGATCGTTGTTTCCTGAACGAGCACAAAGGTCAGAGACAGGATTGGGAAGACGACGAGGAACATTATCGCAAACGTCAGCAGACCTGCCGCCAGCCTGTCTCTCCCCCGAAGAAGATGGACCAATTTCACGTACAGGCCATTGGTCATGCGGGCGATGATGATGGCCCAGAGGACGGGGACAAGAAAGGGCGCAAAGATCACGGCAATCTGGTAGAAAAGCACAAGGAGGACGAGGAAGAACGCCAACACAAACAATTGATGCTGCATCATGAATTTTCTCTACTCAATTCCGGTTGCTGAAACGTGAGATCCAGAACGTATCCCGATTCAATTTGCGGTCGGCAAACTGGAACAGATCGGCGGACCCATCAGGATCGTGTCTGTTTCCTGGAATCAGCCGCGATCGACGGACTGTATCGCCGCCTTGATTTCGGCAAGCACCGCTAACTGTTCGCTGGTCTCCATCCCCTGAGATTCAGCAAGATCCCTGCCGCAGAATTCCAGCAGGGGGACCAACACACGGCACTCATCCAGTAGATGTTGGTCGAAGGTGAAACGACGCAAGGTAGGGTTCACCATCCTGCGTGCCGTGCGTTCATATAATGCATCGGAGGTATTCAGCCGGTTGAGTTTCTCCACCTCCTGCTGCAGCGACGCCGCGAGAACCTCAATCAATGCCAGTAATGCGTCCAACCGTCTGCGGCCGTCGGTCCATTCCGAGGCGATATGGGTGTCAAGAGATACCGCCGAGAGCCTCGTCCGGACGGCCGAGTAACTTCCGGCAACCCGTCCGCTCGCCCTCCACGCAAGGAAAAACCTGACTGCATAATACAAGAACACCATGGTCCCTGCTCCCGCCCCAAACCAGATCATCGCTGCAGTAATCCCTACGTTCTGCATAGCACAGGTCTCTGGTCCGCTGACGATGCCGCACATCGGTTGAGCCAGACTGCAGTATCTTCCAAAACTTCTTCACAGTCTGGTCAAAACTGGACTGCTGGCCAGCATGCAGGAGAGCCTAAGCTGCCTTCGCCGCCTGCCATGCACACGATCCAAGAACCAGCGGTCCCTGCGAGACTTCTGGGAATATAGCAACAGCTTGGGTATTCCGAAGCGGAGCCTCTCTGGCCCGTCGACAATGGCCCATCCACCAGGCAACACGCCGCGGGGCAGAACAGAACTATGGCCTACTGAGAGAATTCCACACAGACGATGTCGAAGGGGGACATATCCAGAATTCCTTTGGTGATGCTCTGGGCACGCTGAGCCGGGTGTTTGGATGGAAGAGAGTGGAAAGCGTGTCTCATTTTATACAGTCACGGCATGATGATCCCGATAGAATCGGTGCTAACGAAACCAATCACGCAAAATGGAGGCACTACCATGCCAGGTAAGCTCTTTCCGCTCCTCTCGCTCTGTACTATTCCCGTCCTCGTGCTGATGAACCCCTTGCTCGCTCATTCAAATCCGCTGGACTCCGAAGAGGTCGTTCATATGAAAGCTGGCCATCAAAAGGTCGAGGGGGTGGTGAGTGAGGTCAAGTCGGGTCTCTATACCGTGAAGACTTCCACTGGAGCCACCCTCACGTTGACCAAAGCGGCGGCTACTCGCGAGGGCCGTCGCGCTCCGAAAGTTGGTGATGAGAGGACGCTCTGGGTCAACGAAGGCAATATGGT
>JANPKE010000417.1:0-2117 GCA_031425875.1 Nitrospirota bacterium | reverse complement strand
CTGGGATTGGCGCTCTTATCAATCTGGCAAGCGAACTCCTGGAGAGTGGGTCTGCTCTTTATCTTCGCGTTTGCCGCTGAGGTGCTGCTGTTGGGAGCCTCAGCCCGTCTGGTGCTCGGCGCCCTTAAGAACGGGCCACGCCCTGCGGCGCTCATCCTTCGCCAGGCGTTGGGGAACGTGGTGCGACCGGGTAACCAGGTCGTGAACATCACAATTGCAATCGGAATCGGCGTGATGGTGGTGACCACGGTGTCGCTCGTCGAACGATCGCTCCTCGCGCAGGTGAGCGAGAATCGCCCGACCGACTCACCAACATTTTTCTTCATCGATATCCAGCCCGACCAAGCGGAAGAATTCGCCAGTCTCTTGCACCAACGGTCCAGCGATCAGGCCCTCAAGTTAACCCCGTTGGTGCGATCACGGCTCGCTGGTCTGAAGGGGGAACCGGTTGCACTTGAAGCGATTTCTGAGGAGGACGAGCAGAAAGAGAGAGCGGCCCAGAAGGAAGAACGCCGGAAGAAGTGGTACCTGACACGTGAATACGTCCTGACGTTTCTCCATGATCTTCCCAAAGACAACAAGATCGTTCGGGGCGAGTGGTGGAAGCCAGGACAGGTCTTTACCAAACCGCTGATCTCGATCGAGGAGGATGCGGCGAAGCAACTTGGCCTCACAGTCGGAGACACCCTTGAGCTCGACATACAAGGAACGCCCATCACTGGAGAGATCAGCAGCATTCGCCAAGTGGAGTGGGGAAACTTCTCGACCAACTTCTACATGATCTTTTCGCCGGGCGCCCTCGATGGAGCTCCGCATACCTACGTGGCCACCGTTCGCGTCGCCCCGTCCGAAGAGGTGGCCTTACAGCAAGCGGTCGTCGCATCCTTTCCTAATGTAACCGCCATCAATATGGGCGACGTCCTCGACAGTTTTGCGAAGGTATTGGATCGACTGTCCCTCGCCATTCGTGCTGTTGCGCTGTTCTGTGTTCTGTCCGGAGGCCTGGTGATGGCTGCGGCCCTGGCGGCAACACGCTATCGTCGGTTGTACGAGTCAGTCATTCTGAAAGCCTTGGGAGCGACTCGCGGCATGATTGCACGTTCATTTGCAGTCGAATATGCGCTGTTGGGGGCCTTGGGTGGGTTGCTCGGCTGTGGGCTGGCCAGCGCGCTGTCCTGGGCCGTGCTCTCAACCGTGTTTGATCTCTCCTGGAGTCTTGAACCAACCGTCCTTGCGATTGGCTTCGGCGCCACGATCATCCTCACCATGCTAGTGGGCTTCCTCAGCACCTATCGAATCCTCGGCCAACCGCCGTTGTCCGTGCTTCGGCAGGAGTAGCTGTGCATGCTCTAGATACCCGCACAGTTTGCGGCTAGTTACTTGCGGGAAGGAGTTCTGGCAACCAGACATCGATGAGCTGACGAATGCGCCGCTCATCGCTACGATGAAGTTTGGTGAAGCGCAGGCCAATCACGCCATGGGCTATGGAGCGCACAACTGCCTCCTCAATCGTCACAGGGAAAGAATTGTCCGAATACTGGAATTCCACTTCCAGTCGCGAGCCAATCCTCATTGGAGCAGTGGAACGAATTCGGCATCCACGAATCGACAGATTATCGATCACGCCCTCATACCCGAGTCGGGAAGAGGGTGAGGATCGTCGAGATTTGAACCAGACCGGGAAGGACACCTCGACGCGATCGAAGCTGCGACGAGGGTTAGGCGTGCGACGACCGAGAAATGTTCGGAAGCGATCGGCGCAGAGCTGGCACCGAAACGGATAAATCGTGAGGCTGCTCAACAGAACATCCGGAAGCGATTTTCTAGCCGCGAGGCGGATTTTGCTCGCCCCGCAAGTGGGACAGTGGAGACTGGACATTGGACTTCCCAACAAAAAGTTCAACTTGATTGTAACGAGATGCAAAACCCCGGACAACCTAGGGAAATGACTAGGCCGGAGCTCCAATAAAACCTGGGTGACGTGAGACCTCTTATGATGATGGACTTAATAGAAATAGAGGAACAGCGCCTGATAGGGGAATTCTCACCGCAGCCATTTGATATAGAACCATTTATTGCAGAGCGTCTGTCTTTTATGCATTTAGCGAGGTAGGCCA
>JANPKE010000416.1:0-3608 GCA_031425875.1 Nitrospirota bacterium | reverse complement strand
GTTTCCCAGACATAGGCATGGCCGGCGAATGACAGGATCCTCATCGCGGCTCGGCATTCGTTATCATGCCAACTGGGTGGAATGGAGAGAAGCAACGACGGCTGTTCATCGATAAACTGCCGGACCCGGCGTGCGCTCAAGAGCTTCGGCATCTCATGGCCGAGATGGTTCAGCGTGGGAGAGTCAGACAGAGTTTCACCAGGATCCGACGGCAGGAAGCCCTGTTGAGGGGAAATCTCAAAATCTGCAAGCGACAGTGGTTGGGGCACGCGGGAGTTCACAGAGGCCTCCTCGGCCTCACTCTACCACTCCTGCAAGAGATTGCAATCGGTTCTAGGTATGCCCTATGAGATTGGGGTTCGACAGGATCTTTGGCGAAAGAATGGGGGCCGCCTGAAATCAAAAGGCCGCCTCACGTGAGGCGGCCTTTTCTTTTCTTCCCTCTTGCAGGTGTGGTGCGAGTGCTCTCTACTGCGCGCATTCACCGAGCATCTCCCGCTATTTGAAATCGAATTGGTCCTGCATGCGCGGTGAGCGAGCACGGAGAGTACCCGCGCCGCGCCATGCTCTCTCTACGTGCCCATTTCCCAGGATGCTAGATACTTCTTCTGTTCTGCGGTCAATGTATCGATATTCACGCCCATGCCAGCCAGCTTAAGACGCGCGATTTCCTTGTCGATCACCGCCGGTACCGGGTACACCTTCTTCTCCAGCATCTTGTAGTTCTTCACAAGATATTCTGCACCGAGCGCTTGGTTGGCAAAACTCATATCCATGACGCTGGATGGGTGCCCTTCCGCAGTGGCGAGGTTCACGAGTCGTCCTTCGCCGAGCAAGCTGACCCGATGGCCGGTCTTCTTCAGCGTAAATTGCTCGACGCCGGTGCGAACCACCCGGCGCTTGTTGGCCAGTTTTTCGAGAGCTGGGATATCGAGTTCCACGTTGAAGTGCCCACTGTTGCAGACAATGGCCCCGTCTTTCATGGCTGCGAAATGCTCGCCACGAATCACATGAATGTTCCCGGTGACGGTGACAAAGAAATCTCCGATCAGCGCAGCTTGTTCCATCGGCATGACACGGAAGCCGTCCATCAACGCTTCAAGACCTTTCAATGGGTCGATCTCGGTCACGACCACGTCTGCGCCCATGCCTTTGGCCCGCATGGCGATCCCGCGCCCGCACCAGCCATACCCGACGATGACGACGACGGACCCGCAGATCAGCCGGTTGGTGGCACGCACGATGCCATCCATGGTGGATTGCCCGGTGCCGTAGCGGTTATCAAACATATGTTTCGTGTCGGCGTCATTGACGGAGATGACGGGGAACTTGAGGACCTTTTTTTCAGCCATGCTACGTAAACGGATCACACCCGTGGTGGTTTCTTCTGTGCCGCCGATGACGTTCTTTAACAGCTCTTTCCGTTTGGAGTGGAGGTGCGACACCACATCGGCCCCGTCGTCCATGGTGACATGGGGGCGGTGCGCGATGGCGGATTCGATATGGCGGTAGTAGGTCGCATTGTCTTCACCCTTGATGGCAAAGGTCGGAATGCCTTCATGTTGCACCAAGGCCGCCGCAACGTCATCCTGCGTGCTCAGAGGATTGGACGCGCAGAGGCGCACATCGGCCCCGCCGGCTTTCAACGTGATGGCCAGGTTCGCGGTTTCCGTCGTGACGTGCAGGCAGGCTGTGACCCGCACACCTTTCAGTGGCTGCTCGCGCTTGAATCGTTTGCGAATGAGTCGCAACACGGGCATCGTGGCTTCGGCCCATTCAACCTTTAACCGACCCTGGTCCGCCAGCTTGATATCTTTGACATCGTAATCCACGACACCCTCCTTCTCAGAAATGCTCATCGACATTCGTCAATGGTTAATGGTTATCATGCGCCATCATGCAAAGGGGGACGGGTGGAGAACCCGTCCCCCTTTGCCGACATGCTACACCCAGGACGCTTACAGCCCGGCGTCCTTGCGCAGGGCCTTCGTCTTGTCGGTTTTCTCCCATGTAAACTCAGGCTCAGTGCGGCCGAAATGGCCATAGGCAGCGGTCTTTCGGAAAATCGGTCTTCGGAGCTTGAGATGGTCGATGATACCGCGCGGAGTCAAGGGGAAATGCTTCCGCACGAGTTTGTCGAGAAGATCGACCGACGCTTTTTCAGTGCCTTTGGTGTCGACGAGCACCGACACGGGATCGGCAACCCCGATCGCGTAGGCCAGTTGCACTTCGCATTTGTCGGCCAAGCCAGAGGCGACGAGATTCTTGGCGATATAGCGGGCCATATACGAGGCGGATCGGTCTACCTTTGTGGGATCCTTGCCCGAGAACGCGCCGCCGCCATGGCTGCCGTGTCCGCCGTAGGTATCGACGATAATTTTCCGGCCTGTCAGGCCGGTGTCGCCCATCGGGCCGCCGACGACGAAACGGCCGGTGGGGTTAATGTGATGCTTCACGCTGGTTGGATTGTAGAGCCCTTTTGGCATCACGGGTTTAATGACCTTTTCCATGATCTCACGCTCAATCTGTTTACTGGTGACCTCGGGGCTGTGTTGCGTGGAGACGACGATCGTATCGATCCGCACAGGCTTGCCGTTTTTGTACTCGATCGTCACTTGGGATTTGCCGTCGGGTCGTACCCACTTGAGAATATTCTTTTTGCGCACCTCCGCCAGCCGCTTGGTCAGCCGGTGAGCCAAGACGATGGGCATCGGCATAAGCTCATCCGTTTCATTGGTGGCGTAGCCGAACATCAAGCCCTGATCACCGGCTCCTCCGGAATCCACGCCCATCGAAATATCAGCAGATTGCTGGTGGATAGCGGTGAGAACCGAGCAGGTATGATAGTCGAACCCCCATGACGCGTCGCAATAGCCGACGTCCTTGATGACTTCACGGATAATATCCGGGATTTCAACGTACGCCTTGGTTGAGATTTCTCCCGCTACCAGGGCGATACCAGTGGTCAGGATGGTTTCGCAGGCGACGCGGGAATATTTATCCTGTGCAATGATGGCGTCCAAGATGCCGTCGGAAATCTGGTCAGCAATCTTATCCGGGTGTCCTTCAGTGACCGATTCTGAAGTAAATAAGAAATTGTCTCGCATGTGCCCTCGTGGGTTCAGGTTTATGGAAAGCCAGCGTTGCTGTGTTTGCTGATTGTGAATGTGACGAGTGGTGCCGAGTGACAGACCACGCACAAACGTTGGCAATTCTAGAGAGATCAGTCGGCTTTGTCTATCACTTCGATCGTAGGGGAAGAAATTTGTCATTCGCCGCTTGCTTGACTCAGGTTTTTGCGGACTTGTAACATGCTCTCAACAGCGCGAGAACCTGCCGATGGCTGAGTAAGAGAGTTTGTTGGAAGGGACCATGGCTATAGTGACGGCAGACGAAGACCGTGCTCATCCGTGGATCAACATGACACTTCATCGAGCGGCGTTGGTGTTCAGCTTCATGGCAGTCGGTCTGTTTTTCTCGGCATCGTTCTCCGAGGCAGAATCACCCCAACCGAAGAAACGGCCAGACTTCGAGCGTGGCGTTGTCCAAGTTGGTGACGAAGCACCGAACTTTACGTTGCGGGACCTTGCCGGTAACGTTGTAAGCTT
>JANPKE010000415.1:0-2389 GCA_031425875.1 Nitrospirota bacterium | reverse complement strand
GACCCGCAGTCCGGCGCGCGCGAGTAACAACGCGGTGGCCGCACCGGCGCAACGGGCGCCGACGATCACGACGTCGGGCTGGGTGTCGGTTTCGCTCGTCATGTCGGCTCCTTCCGGTCGTCGTCACACCCATAGACGATCGACCGGGCGGATCGGGTGACACACACCCCATGTCACCCGCGATGTCTCGACGCACGTCTGTGATGACATGAGCCGCAGAGCCGGAGGTGCTGGAATCCGTGTATCGTTGCCGAGTGTTGGTGGATCGACATCCGAGTACTGGATTACCTCGGATTACGCTTCCCGGTCGCCAGTTGTCTGGTGAGAATTAAGATGAGGGTGAGCAAGGTTGCGTTGCTCCATCTTGAGACCGTTCCCGGAGCTTTAGAACAGAACCGCTACATGATCGTTGAGGCCATCAAACATGCGGCGTCGGTGGGAGCGGAGTGGATTGTGACGCCGGAGCTGGCGGTCTGCGGGCTACAGTTCGTTCAGCTGATTGGTACCGATTGGATTCAGCCGCAGCCGGACCCATGGATGCAGCAAGTCTGTCGATTAGTGAGGACGTTGAAACGGACTGTCTTTCTTTCGTGCCCAGAGCGAGATGGGTCCCGGCTCTACAACACCGTATTCGTGATTGATTCAGCAGGGGAAATCATCGGCAGACAACGCAAGATCAACGTACTGAGCGACTCCCTGTCCTGGTCGAGTCCAGGAGACCTTGCCGTGCCAATCGAATGTGGTGGTATCAAGGTGGGGGTGCTCGTCTGCGCCGATGCCTATACTCCAAATATCGCCAGAGCCATGAAGTTTGAAGGTGCGCAGTTCCTTGTCTCGCCGGCATCATGGGGGCCTGGCCTACACGGTCCAAATGGGGAATGGGAGCAACGGACTCACGAAACAGGGCTTCCGTTGATTGTCTGTAACCGAACCGGTGCTGAAAAGACATTGGACTTCTGGAAGGCGCCAAGCTTGGTTGTGAAGGACGGGATGCGAGTACTCACGCATACATCGGAGCGATCTGCAGTCCTCACGTTCGACTGGGATTTCGATCGCATGGTGTCGCGCTCTTCACGATACTCGATCGACTATATCCAGAACTAGCACACCGGCTGATTATGATGATGGTGAGCTGTTTGACGAGCGGATACTGAGCCACGAAGAGAAGTGGGCAAGGTAATGGGATGTGAGCAGGATGAGAATGCACCGCTCTCCTGCAGAAGTCGTCTGGTGCAGAACAATCATTCGGGAGGGATGCGTTAGGTCATACCGTCAGCGACGGGGAAGATGGTGCAACTCCATCACGGTGCCGCCACTGTAAGCGGGGAGTGACTCTGCAGAATGCCACTGTGTGCCTCGGCACATGGGAAGGCGCAGAGAAGCAATGAGCCGCAAGTCAGGAGACCCAGCTGCCGGGACGATAGACACCCTTCGAGTCAAAGGGAGGTTTACATGAGTCGCAGTCGTTTGTATTGTGTGTGCCTCGCTGTTCTTTCGCTTCTCAGCTGTCCGTTGCTTACTACTCCAGCGCCCGCGCAGGAAATCGCGATGGCCGACAAGCCTGACCTTGAAGCTCCTGACGTCATCGTCAGCGCAACCAAGACTGAAATGCCTGCCAAGCAAGTCACCAGCGCTGTGGAAGTGATTACTGGTGAAGACCTGCAGCAGCGAAAAATAAGAACCGTTGCTGAAGCGCTTCGATGGGCACAGGGCCTGGCCGTCTTCCAAACTGGTGGGCTTGGCACATCAGTCGGCGTACGAATGCGTGGAGGAACACCACAGCAGACGCTTGTCTTAATTGATGGTGCGATTGTCAATAGTGCAACGGAAGGGAGTTACGACTTTGCCCACTTGACGTCGGACAATATCGAACGGATCGAAATCTTGCGTGGGAGCCAGAGTATGCTCTGGGGGTCGGATGCCATGGGCGGTGTGATCAATATTACGACGAAACGTGGACGAGAGAAACCCAACATCTCCGGTTTTGTCGAGTATGGATCGTTTAACACAATTCGAGAAGGAGGCAGTCTCTCTGGTAAGAAAGGTCCCATTGATTTTTCAGGATCGATTACGCGTTTAGATACGGCCGGCTTTTCAGCTATCAACTACCGGCGTGGCGCAGCCGAGCGTGATGGCTATCACAACTGGCAGGGGTCAGTTCGGCTGGGAGCGGACCTACCGAGGGATGGTCGGCTCGAGTTTAGTTTCCGCTGGCTGGACGGCATCGTGAATTTCGACGGATTTGCATTTAATCTTAGTACCTTTGCGTCAAATCCAGCTGACGTGTTTGGTGCGCGATCAAGAAGTACCCAATATGTCTTTGCAGGAAACTATGCCCAGCCGATTACTGCCTGGTGGTCACAAAAACTGACCCTGTCACGGGCGACTG
>JANPKE010000414.1:0-3662 GCA_031425875.1 Nitrospirota bacterium | reverse complement strand
GCGCTCTCTCATCTCCTGACCCATGAGCACGCAACACTCCAGACAACATTTGGATTGGCCGCTCGCGGCACGAGGGCCGAGGGGGCGATGTTGGAGATCATTGCCGTCCCTGGGAATGCCTGGTGCCCTCATTGTCATCGAGATAGTGTAGTCACAGGAGCGGAGGCTGTCTGTTCAGCTTGCGGAGGGCTTATGGTTGTGGGACCGGCAGAGCCGGAAGTCGTGCTCCATGAGTTGGTAGTCCAGGAATGAGAAACGCCCTCGTGCAACGCCTGCGGGTTGAGGTGGAAGGAACGGTGCAGGGAGTGGGATTCCGTCCATTCGTCTATCGGCTAGCTCGCGAGCTGGAGCTGACCGGATGGGTGCAGAACACAAGAAACGGCGTGCTCATTGAAGTGGAAGGGGACTCCCCGGCGATTGAGACTTTTCTTCAGCGTATGCGGACCGACGCGCCGGCCTCAGCTTCCATTGAGGCGAAACGCACCAACGTCATTCCTATGCGTGAGGACGTGAGCTTTTCGATCATCTCACATGTAGAATCGGGTCAACGAACTCTTGTCATTCCACCGGACCTTGCAACGTGCCAAGGCTGCTGGGGCGAACTCTTCGATCCAAGCGACCGTCGCTTTCGATATCCGTTCATCACCTGCACACAGTGCGGTCCTCGCTATAGCCTGCTTACGGCGATTCCATACGAACGCTTCAATACAACCATGGCTAGGTTCGAACTCTGTTCTGCCTGTCGCAGCGAGTATGAAGCCGAATCAGACAGGCGCTTTCACGCGGAACCGATCGCTTGTCCCAAGTGTGGCCCGCGCCTGTACTTGTGGGATGAGCAGGGTCACCAAGTCGGAGGTGGAGATGAAGCGTTACATCGGGCGGTGGTTCTGCTCGAACAAGGACTCGTTGTTGCGGTGAAAGGACTGGGTGGGTTTCAGCTTTGGGTCGATGCGAAATCAGAGGAGGCTGTCCGTCGATTACGGGATCGGAAGCGAAGGCCAGAGAAACCCTTCGCCGTGCTGTTCCCGTCCGTTGATGCGATCAGAGACTATTGCCTGTTGTCGTCAGACGAGGAAGCGCTTCTCTGCTCGTCCCAAGCGCCGATCGTCTTAGCCCGCAAGCGGAGAGATGCTACCCTTGCCGACGCTGTGGCACCGAGCAATCCTTGTCTTGGCGTGATGTTGCCAGCGACGCCACTCCATCACCTCTTGATGGCGTCGCTCCAGCGTCCCATGGTGGCCACGAGTGGTAATCGCTCCGAAGAACCGATTGTGACTGACGAACGGGAGGCGCTGGTTCGATTGAACGGGATCGCCGACGCGTTCCTCGTGCATGACAGACCGATCGCGAGGCCGATTGACGATTCAGTGGTGCTGGTGGTTCCCGGAAAAATTCAGCCGGTGGATGGGGAACAAAAAGAAAACCCCAAAGCCGATGTGATGATCCTCCGGCGAGCGCGAGGCTATGTGCCGCAGGCCATCCGCTGGAATGACGACGTCACAGATGGAATGGCGAAAGGTCCGATTCTCGCTGTGGGTGGACATCTCAAAAACACCATCGCTCTTCTGACAGGCAATCGTGTCGTACTTAGCCAACATCTCGGAGATCTTTCTACTTTAGAGGCGGACAGGGCTTTCCGGCAGGCGGTCGAGGATCTCCAGCGGCTGCTCAATGTCACACCGCGCGCCATTGCCTGCGATCTCCATCCTGATTATCGGTCGACTAGCTTCGCGCTTGAACTAGCTACGACTCTGTCAGTACCGTTATTCCCAGTACAGCATCACCATGCTCACGTGGCCTCTTGCATGGCAGAGCACAGGCTTGATGGCGTGGTGCTTGGTATTGCTTGGGACGGGGCTGGGTATGGAGAGGATAGCCAGGTCTGGGGCGGAGAATTTCTGATTGCGAGTTACCAACAGTTCCGCCGATTTGCGTCCCTCAGACCCTTTCGGTTGTTGGGTGGAGAAGCGGCCATGAAAGAACCGAGCCGATCTGCCGCCGCGGTGCTGTGGGAACTCATGGGAGAAGAGATGCTTGGTTATGATCTCTCTCCCTGGAAAATGACAGACGATCACCGCGCACAGTTGGCGAGCTTACTCAGATCCGGCGTTGCCTCACCATGGACGACGAGCATGGGGCGGCTGTTCGACGCCGTCGCATCGCTCACCGGCCTCTGTTCTCAGTCCTCGTTTGAAGGGCAAGCAGCGATGGCGGTCCAGAATGCTGCGGAGCAAGAAGCGGAGACAGGCGGAGACACGGTCGAAGGATATCCAATGGATCTGGTGCCCAGTCACAGTTCCGATACAAGGTGGATGATCGATTGGCGTCCCATGGTGAGCGCCATGCTGGACGATCTGCGCCGAGGCTGTCGTCTTGAGTACATTGCCGCGCGGTTTCATGTGGGTCTTGCCGCGGCGACTGTACGTGTTGCCCAAGCGGCTGGTTTGCCTCGCGTCGTCCTGACGGGCGGCTGTTTTCAAAATCGGCTGCTGCTCTCACTCGTGAGACACCGGTTGGAGAGTGCAGGATTCACCGTCTATAATCACCATCTGGTTCCGCCCAACGATGGGGGATTATCGTTGGGACAAGTTGTCATCGCGGCGCACCGTCTGAATGACGTTCAGTACGAAAGGTAGGGCACGAAATGTGTCTCGCAGTCCCAGGGCGGGTTCTGAACATCGCAGACGACACGCTTCGTATGGCGACGGTGTCATTCGGCGGCGTTACGAAGTCCGTCTCCTTGGCCCTCGTGCCGGAAGCGGGAATCGGTGACTACGTGATCGTCCATGTCGGGTTTGCGATCAGCAGATTGGATGAAGAAGCGGCACGACGAACATTGGAAACCTACGCCGACCTAGTGGCCTTAGAATTGCCAGAGGGGACTGAGCATTGAGCGACGGCCACGGCCTGTTATGCCGGTCCGACTATGAACCGATCTTAACTGGTTCCCAGCCGCATCTCATTGAAACGCCAACGATTACGGCGTTATGCTCGAAACATTCGGTGGCGTGATATGCGGAGTGAGCACGGCATATTCAGCTCTTACTCGAACTGGCCCAGTCAGTGTCATGTCTGGGGGAGAACAATGTGGCGTACAGGCCATTAGCAATCGATCAGGCTACGCCACCCCGTGCTAGGGCTCTAATGCGCGCGCTCGAGCGCCACTACCTCAGTGATGTTCATACCATGCTGAGGTTGCCGGACCTCGATCGTGACTTAGTGGCTGGATGTAACTTTGCAATCACTCAGGTTCTTGCTGCGGCGGTGAGTGGAATCTCAGTAACTCTTTACGGCCATAACGGTGGTTCTGGAATTCGATTCAAGGGACTGCTAAAGGACAACTACCCTTGGCCGCAGGAGCCAGGAGGCCTAATGCCTCCACAGGAGGCTGCGAACGTCCTCTATTCGGTAATTCGTAATCCGCTCACCCATGACCTCGGCTTGGATCTTAAGAACAAGAGACAAGGTCAGAAGATCGTGATCAAGAGGCTTGCTACAGATAACAAACGCAAAGGCCTGCCTGAATACTTCATTGAACAGCTCGAGTCGCCAAATCGCCCAAGTCCGATGTCGCCAACTGTACGGGCTCTTTCGGGGAAGACCGTTGTGCTGGTCGAAGCCTTCTATTGGGGTGTGCGTCAAATGGTGGAGGAGCTTTCGCG
>JANPKE010000413.1:0-5209 GCA_031425875.1 Nitrospirota bacterium | reverse complement strand
TTAGCGAGCCGTACTTTGCAATCATCTCTTTTGACTAGTTGCCATGGTTGAGACTTATCAATGAGTAGGTCACATAGCTGAATAATCCACCATAACCCAGCTAAATCATCATTAAAACGCAAGTGCTGATGCATGATTTTTTGGGCTTTAACTTCGATTTCTACTTTAATTAAGAGCTCAGTTTCTTCATATGAGACTTCACCCCGTTCCGGAATCTTTCCTTCTGCGAATTTATTGACCATTGTGATAGTACGGCTCACAAGATTTCCGATGCCGTTTGCTAGGTCGCTGTTCACGCGGGTAATCATGGCGGCTTGGGAAAAGTCCCCATCCTGTCCAAACGGCACTTCGCGCAAGAGGAAGTAGCGGAAGGCATCGACGCCGTAGCTCTCAACCATCTTGTTAGGATCGACGACATTGCCGCGGCTCTTCGACATCTTCTCGCCATCGACGGTCCACCAGCCATGGGCAAAGATAGTCTCAGGCAACGGCAGATTCAACGCCATCAACATCGTGGACCAGTAGACGGCATGGGTTGTCAGGATGTCCTTCCCGACAAGATGGACAGTAGCAGGCCAAAATTGGTTTCCCGTCGGCTTCTCTCTCGGGAGATATTCCAGCGCGGACATGTAATTAACCAGCGCATCGAACCAGACATAGGTGACGTAGTCATTGTCGAACGGCAGTTCGATTCCCCAGGAGAGCCGTGACTTTGGTCTCGAGATCGAGAGGTCGCCGAGTTTCTGGGTTTGTAAGAACCCGAGGACTTCGTTGCGTCGCGACTCCGGGCGAATAAAATCCGGATGCGTCTTGATGTGTTCAATCAAGCGGTCCTGATATTGCCCCATCTTGAAGAAGTAGTTGTGCTCGCTGAGCTGTTCAACGGGGCGCTTGCAGTCCGGACAGAGTCCGGACTCCAGGTCCTTCTCAGTCCAGAACCGCTCATCGAACGTGCAGTACCAACCGGTGTACGAATCCTGATAAATGAGATTCTTGTCGTAGAGCTCCTGAAGATATCGTTGGACAATGGATTTGTGCTCGAGATCCGTCGTTCGAATGAACGCATCGTTCGAGATGTTGAGGCGTTGCCACAATGTTTGAAACTGAGGCGCAAGCTTATCGCAGTGGGCCTGGGGGTTGATGCCGGCTTTGGCCGCAGCCTGTTGCACTTTCTGGCCATGTTCATCGAGGCCGGTGAGAAAAAACACCTCGCGTCCGCGCAACCGCCAATAGCGCGCCAACACGTCAGCGGCGATTGTGGTGTAGGCGTGGCCGATGTGCGGGACGTCGTTCACATAATAAATCGGGGTGGTGATGTAAAAGAGGTTCGCGTCCGCCATAGCGAGGGCAAGATATCAGGTTGGCGTCGCGTTTGGCTAGGTTGCGGCTCCGGCGGGGACAAGACCGAGAGCTTCGCGCAGGCGAAGGAACGTCGTTTCCAGCGCCATCTGCACGTTGAGGTGCCGCGTGGCTTGCTGTTCAGTTCGCTCGATATCATTCAAGATGGTCAGGAGCGCATCGATGTCTGCTCGCTGGGCGTATCGTCGCAGGTCTGTGACGTGGTCGAGGTGCAGGATTTGATCATGATCTCCATCGACGATGACGATGACCAGATCGCGGATCCATCGTGTGAGCCATGCGAGCGTTTCTTCGCCACGGTCCGTCTTCGCCAAGCTTTCCGCTGCCGAGAGGATGGTCGCGCTCGACGTCAAGCTTTCCGGCTTCACCAACGTCAGGCATTCTTGTTGTCGTGCGCGAACGTCTACCACATTCGCCGTGAGCGCTTCTCCGATTCGGCCATCGGCGAAGACCGCCAGGAAACGGGCGTCGGCAGGAGGAAGCTCCCGTTTGAGGATCAATGCTGCCTCAACTTGGGTGCGGGCGGGCGTCGTGAAACGGAGCGCTTGGCAGCGTGATCGAATGGTGATCGGAAGCGCCTGGAGCCGGCTGGTGACGAGGATAAAGAGACTATCACCCGGAGGCTCTTCCAAGGTCTTGAGGAGCGCGTTAGCTGCACCGATCGTCAGTCGGTCCGCGTCGTCAATCAGGCAAATCTTTCGTTCTCCGATGAGTGGGCGATAGACGAACTGTTGTTCGATCTCCCGCACTTGCTCGATTTTGATTTGCGGCGTGGCGGCTTTCGGATCGGGCTCGATGACAAAGTAATCCGGGTGCGTCCGAGCGGCTATTTGCAGGCAGGATCGGCACCGGCCACAGCTGTCCTGTGTCTCTGTTTGTGAGGGTTGCTCGCAGTTGAGAGCCTGAGCCAGTCTCACGGCGGTCATCAACTTTCCGATCCTGGCTTCGCCATAGAACAGATACGCATGGGCCAGGCGTCTATTGCACAACGTCGCTTGAAGGAGGGAGATGGGTTGCTCGTGGCCTGTGATGTCGGCGAAAGGCATGGGCTATCGGCGTCTCGATGTCCGTCTGCGATAGGTCTTGAGCCAGTTCAGAACCAGTTCTTCTACGGTCTGGGTCACCGACTCCAGCGGTTGTGCGGAATCGATCACCATGATGCGCCGAGGTTCTCGTCGTGCCAACATGTGAAATCCCGCCCTGACTTTCCGGTGGAACCGCTCGGCTTCTCGATCGAGTCGATTTTGGGTGGCAGCGCGACTGCGGCGTCGGCTGAGTCCGACAGCGACGGGGACGTCGAAGAGCAACGTGAGTTGAGGAGCCAGTTTCCCGGTCGCCCAGTCGTTCATTGTGCGCAATATTCGTAGGTCCAACCCCCGTCCATATCCCTGATAGGCCATCGTCGAGTCTGAGAATCGATCACAGACGACCGTCACTCCGCGTGCGAGTGCGGGTTTGATGACGTGATCCACATGCTGGCGTCTGGCGGCGAAAATAAGGTAGGCTTCCGTTTCCGGGGCGATGGTTTCCCCCGAATGGTCGAGCAGGATACTGCGCAGACGTTCGGCGAGCAGCGTCCCACCCGGTTCTCGGGTACGCAGCACGTCCAGGCCTTGCGCGGTCAGCCGCTCGCACAGTCTTCGAGCTTGTGTCGTTTTTCCGCTTCCTTCACCGCCTTCCAGCGTGATGAAGATGCCCGTCGATTTTCTTGCTGTTCTACCCATCGGCAATTTTTATGTCAGTCGCAATCGGGGAGCGATCCTATGTCAGGTCGAGGCGAATAGCAAGACCAGTACCTTTTTTGAATTCACCCGGTCCAAGCACATAACCCGTTGAAATTTACAATAAAATGCTTGCGGGGTTTGTCAGGAACTCTGTAAGATGAATCACGCAATGCTCTCCCCAATGGCTGGGTGTCGGTGATTCATGCTCAAGGTCGCGCTAAGACGCTATTTTCTCACAGGCCTCCTCCTTGTTACCCCTATTTGGGGCACGATTCTCATCCTAAAGACCCTATTCGTTGCGGTAGACGGCATCTTGGGCGAAGCCGTCGCAGAATTGGTGCCGGATCACTATATTCCGGGCCTAGGAATCATCACGCTGGTTCTGCTCATCTTTTTAGTCGGGTTGTTTGCGGCGAACTTCATCGGGCGTCAGATTGTGGGTCATTGGGAAGATTGGCTCAACCGGCTGCCCCTTGTCCGGGGGATTTATTCCACGCTGAAGTCCATGATGGATATTCTGTCGTTTTCGGAGCGAGGGTCGTATCGTCGGGTGGTCTTGATTCAATTCCCAAAGAACGGCCATTATTGTTTTGCGTTTGTGACTGGCATGACGAAAGGCGAGACCACGGCATTGGGCCCGGAGGCGCTGATTCATGTGTACGTGCCTACCTCGCCCAATCCGACGTCGGGTTATTTCCTATTAGTGCCGGAACGGGAAGTGATATCTGTTGATATCAGTATTGAAGAAGCGATGAAACTGATTGTGTCGGGTGGTCTCTATACGCCATCCGGTGCCATGGCTTCGGCCCTGAAGGGAGTGCCGAAGTGGAGTCAGGTCAAACAGCCAGATGCCGGTGTGCCGATCGGATAAACACGGGGTTCTGATACTCAATTGCGGGCCTCTTATTTCCGGAGTCTTCGATGAAACAATCAGTGGATCAATGCACAACGGTCTCGCGTATTCCGGGCTTAGGCGTGATTGTGATGGCGGCCGGGTTGGGCAAGCGGATGAAGTCCACCCAAGTCAAAGTGTTGCATCATGTCGCGGGTCAGCCGATGGTTCTCTACGCTGTTGATGTGGCGCTCCAACTCGCGGGCCATCGTATTGCGGTTGTGGTTGGGCATCAATCCGACAAGGTTCGGCATGTGATTGAAACAGGCATCGCCGGCAGGCTGGGGTCAAAGTCTGTGCGCATCGTCGAGCAAGCCGAGCAACTCGGGACCGGGCATGCGGTGCTGCAAAGCCGCCCCGTGTTTTGTCTGGGCGACGAGGCGCGTCCGACGAATTATCTTATCTTGAATGGTGACACTCCGTTGCTGAAAGAAGAGACGGCGCGCGAACTTTTGCGAGCCCATCAATCCCAGCGCGCCGCTGTGACGATTCTAACGGCGATGCTCGATGATCCCAGCGGCTATGGTCGAGTCATTCGCCGGGAGTCCGGCGGATCTCACCAGCGTGAAATCACTTCGTCCGATGTGCTGAAGATCGTTGAAGATCGTGATGCCACCTCGGTCGAACGGGCTACCAAGGAAATCAACGTAGGGACGTATGTCGTGTCCGGAGATTTTCTCTTCGAGGCCCTGGATAAGCTGGAGCCACGCAACGCTCAGAATGAATACTATCTGACGGATATTGTTCGGATGGCAGTTGACCAGGGGCGGCCGGTTGCGGCGGTGCCCCTTCAAGATCCCGACGAAGGGCTGGGAGTCAATACTAGGCAACAGCTGGCGGCTGCGGAGCAGGTCGTCCGTCAGCAGATTCGCGAGCACTGGCTTGACGCCGGAGTCACGATGCGGGATCCTGGCTCCGTGTGGGTTGATGCCGGAGTCACTATTGGAAGAGATACCGTGCTGTATCCACACGTGAGTCTCGAAGGCAAAACCAGTATCGGTGAAGGGACGACAATCCGTTCCGGGGTCCGTATCACCGATTGTGTGATCGGCAATCACGTCGAGATTTTAGACTCCTGCGTGCTTGCTGAGTCGAAAGTGAATGATGACGCACATCTCGGCCCGTTCGTGCATCTTCGTCCAGGTGTGGTGGTCAGGCGGAAAGCGAAAGTCGGAAACTTTGTTGAGATGAAGAACACCGAATTGGGCGAAGGCTCTAAGGCCAATCATCTCAG
>JANPKE010000412.1:0-4105 GCA_031425875.1 Nitrospirota bacterium | reverse complement strand
CAATCGGCGCTGATTGAAGCCGCCTACCTAGAGGGTTCGCTTGCCGAGGTCGAGCGGTCTAACTTCGGGTGCGATTTTGCAGAGGTCGGGGCCGAACTGATTCGGTTCTGGGGCATGCCCGCACAGATTGAGCAGGCCATTCGTCACCAGGTGAATCCAATGGAAGCTGGCGATTTCATTCTCCATGCCTCCATCGTTCATCTCGCCGGTGCTGTGGTGGATTACGAAGAATGTGAGCCGAACCGGCGTCGAGAGGTGGTCCCATTCGATCCGGTCGCTCTCGAGAGCACACAGTTCCTGCCGGACCATTTCCCCGCGCTGCTCAAGGAGGCCTACGAGCAACTCCAGGAGACGTTGGCGGTGATCAATCCCCACGCCATGGCGGCCTAGCTGCTCAGCACATGCGCGGTGGTCAGAAACAGAGCTCGACTCGCTTGCCGTTTGGCCTTCACCAGCTTCAGTAAAAGTACAGCATCTTTCGCTTGAGTGGGTGTGCGCATCGATGCGATTCGGAAGGAAGACGAGTTCCTGTGGGGCACTCACTATCTCGTAGTTGGCACACTAGAGTATCCCGGCCAGTCTATTCAGACCGAGCGTTGCCTGGGCAAAAAACAGCTGGAATACTTGGTAGTCTTGGGGGATCACCGGCTGGTTGCTGGTGGCTCGATCGCAGTAGATGAGCCCGATCGGTCTCGCTCCCACCCGCAACGGCGCCACGATCGCCGATGTCGGTTTCCAGACCTCGAGAAAGTCTTGCTTCAGAGTCTCAGCCATCTGGTCTGAAAAGTTGGGAACTAGGAGTGGATCGACTCGCTTGAGGGTCGTGAGGAAAAACCGATGCTCCCGGCTGAGCGAGCCTGAGATGGACTGGAGGTGGGGCGCGGGAGGAGTCACACCACATACCAGTCTTCCAACAAGGAGATCACTATCATTCTGGTTCAGGAGTGCCAGGCCTACACGATCAAATCCGGCATCCCGATGGAGGGATTGTACAAATGTTCCCAGTAAGCCGTTGAGATCTTTCGCTGCTTGCAGCGAGTCCTGAAAGGCTTGGAGCGTTTCAAGCGGCTTGGTCCGAATGGGAGGGGCCTGTTCGGCTCGCGGCGAGACCACCGCCTGTTCGATGCTAACCGTCTGGCTGATGGGGGGCGGGTGCGGGATCGACTCTATCGTATCGTGCTCCTGTGATGCGATGGCTTCATCGGAAGAGTCGATGGCCAACCCCATTGAGCGGATAAGTTGGCGCCCTCGATCCATGGATCGAATCATTAAATCCGTGAACGTGGCCGAAGAGAGTCCGCTTCCGACCTGGAGAGTTTTCTTAGCTTCCTCAATAGCAGTGCCCGGGGCGGGACCGGTCAGCACCTCGACCAGCTGAATGGAGCCGACGACGATACCTCGGTAGGTGTGGAGGCCACTTTGCCAATGTTCCATCGGAGGTCCCTCTGGATGACGGAAGAGCTCGATCAGATCATCCGGTAGTTTCCACATGTGGGCCAACGCTTGGGCCAAGGTCAGTCGTGGTACACCGATGAGCCGTGTCTCTTGAATCACACATTCCGATGGGCGCTTGGTTGTCTTGGAAATAGCCTGGAGAGCGAGAAAGAGGTCCGGGTCCTGGTAGGCGATGGCCAAGTCTCCGATCGAATAGAGAAGGGCACTGGTAAACAACTGCCCAGGCTGTGGGTAGCCAATAGCCATGCCCAGTTCGTTGGCATAGGTCGCAGCGACGAGAGACCGCGCGATCAGGGTTCGAAACTCTTGTTGGCGAACCGGCCAGTGTTGCAGTTGTTCGACAAGATGTGCCGCAGCCACGAGAGACCGAACGGTGTCGAGCCCCAGCCAACTGACAGCGTGTGGGACCGACACAATCGTCTGCTGCGGGCTGTAGGCGATGCTATTTGCCACTTGCAGGACTTTGCATGTCAACCCATGGTCTCGGCTGATCACCTGGGCGAGATTCACGGCGTTGGACTGAGGACCCATATGGTTCAAGATTTGCTGACAGGTCAATTGCAAGATGGGAAGACAGCGCCTGGATTCGTCTAAGAGCGGTCTGAGTTTTTGATGGAGACGAGGGCGGATTGAGTCGATGAGGGCCGATTCCGTGGCCGCGCTTGACGAAGTCATAGGGGGTTCCTGGTTGAGGGTCAGAAGCTCTATCGGTCAGAAATCTAACAAGCTTAAGAATCCACACTGAGCGCTGGTTCGCACGACGTAACATTCGGTGGCTGATCGACGCAAGAATAGCATCATGAGATGCTCATATAAGTTTGATACATGAGTATTGGACATTGACGAGCCAGTGATGCAGATACTATAAGTCAATTAGCTTTATGACTGACTGCGCGCACTGGATGATGTTCTTGGGCTTCTGAGTCTGTCTCGCCCCCATCACCTGAAAGCTCTTGAGGGTATGCGTATGTGGAGATATGTCCCATCGGTGCTGTCATGCTTGGGGTGGTTGCTAAGTCTGGCGCTTCCCATAGGACTGTCCGCCTGTGGACCAGCGCTATCCGACCCCGCGCCGATTGTGGAATCTCACGCAAGTCTGAACGGGACATCTGCGGCGCATCCCGCACAACAAGATAGTCCGTCATCCCGCAACGATCTCACGAAGCCGGCGACGAGCCTCGTGCCTCTCACGTCACCCCAGGAGTCGGTCCTGGACCAGAAAAAAGATCCGGTGCCTCGGCCAGACCGATCACTCCTGTCCGACCGTCCTAACCAGTCGCTGGATGCGTCGGAGCAACCTGGCATCCTTCCCATGATGAATGTGTGGACGCCGGAGGGAATACCCCTGTCCGTCGTGGTCCCCGAAGACCCGATCGACGACGCGAGCCTCGAAGAAGATGCGAACACCGAACGTCGGAACTGGGATATCGCGTATGAGACGGAACAGTTGGAAGACGAAAAAGAGCAAGAAGAGAGATTCGATGAGCGGAAAGAATGACGAGTGGGGGCCGCATTCTCGTCAATTCACAACGATTGACGGGATCGGTGGGCAAGTCACTATCTAAACAACCGAGGAGGACTGTTCATGAGAATACGAAGTGCACTCGTCAGGGTCATGCCGGCTCTGTTGGTCGTTTTGTGTATGCAGAGTAGCAACACGGAGGCACAGGATAACACGGAGACACGGCTCAGCGCGGCAGTCAACGTGGCCGCGCCCCTGACATTCCAGCTCGGCAAAGAGACCACCGAGGTGCAGGCAGCAGAGACCCTCGCCTATTGGACCTCAGAACGGTTAGCGAATGCTCAACCGATGCTTCCACTGGCGAATCCGAAAGCGGTTGCTCCTGAGGCCGCCGACCAGGTGAGCGGGACGCCTGTCTCCCTTCCCGGGAAGCGGCCCACCGTGACGGCCAGCGCTGATTCTGCCACTCGTCTCTACGACCCGGCGCAGGTCAAGATTCAGGTCGAAGCCGGCGATATCGAGTTGCAGGCCGCGGGGTCGTTCGGGGCTCACTACACCAGTGCGCGGGTCAATCCACCTGCCTTGGAGACCATCTTTCCAAACCGCACGGTCGGCAAGCTGTTCTTCACCGATAGTACGGGGGATAGTTTTGTCTGCTCGGCCTCGGTGCTTCGGCAGAGGATTGTGCTCACGGCGGGGCACTGTGTCCATAAGGGGAGCGGCGGATCCGCAGGATTTCACCGAAACTTCCTGTTCGTGCCGGCGTTCAGAGACGGGGCTGCGCCTCTTGGAACCTTCACGCCCCGCCGTGTGGGCACCACATCCCAGTGGCTCGCCTCCAATGGCATGGTCCCCAATGTTTCGGATTTCGGGATGTTAGAAATGAACGACAGGGCTGGAAGGAAAATCGGTGCGATCACCGGGACCTTGGGCTTCCGGACCCTCAGTCTCCTTCCCCACCACACGACGAAGCTCGGGTATCCGTGTAACATCGATGCATGCCAGAAAATGCAGCAGGTGACCTCGCAAAGCTTTCGCGCCAACAGCCCCAATAACGTTGAATACGGATCAAATGCCCGAGGCGGCTCGAGCGGCGGCCCTTGGGTGATGAACTATGGTATTCAGGGCAAAGGTGGGCTGACGAGTAATCTGAATGCGGTTGTCGGAGTGAGCTCATATGGGTACATC
>JANPKE010000411.1:0-1857 GCA_031425875.1 Nitrospirota bacterium | reverse complement strand
CATCAGCGAGAGCGCCCCTACTGCATTGCCTTGTGCATCCACGACCGGAATATGTTGAGCGCGTTGGTCTAGCATTGCACTGACCACATCGGCAAGGATGGCGTCTTCGTGACATCTGACCGGTTCGCGTTTATTGATAATATCGTGAAAGGTAGCTGAAGCCGAATAGTCATCGGACCTCATCATCAGTGCGATATCGACCTCGGTGACTGCCAAAGCCGGCTTGTGGTCTAGGCAGATGATCAGTATGGGGGACTGATGTTGGACTATCCGGATTGCTTCTTTGAGATAAATGGAGGCATCGCGAGTGACGACTTCCCTAGTCATGATCTCTTTTACAGGGCGGTCTTCACCTTGAAGTACTCCGTAGGCCTCGTCACGGGTGGATTCCAGAAAGATTCCGGAAGGAAGTCGAGGAGCTATGGTGATCATAGTTACCGTGTTGGGCTCACCTGCATAGTCTTCTGCCGAAGCTCAAGGTTTCCCTAGCCGAGACGTTCGCATCGAGCAAACAGATAACGAATGCGTCAATGAGAGATCGGTTGATCAGTTAAAAATGAGAGGGCATGCCCCTGCCCATCAACCTTCGCCACAACGTTATCTCCTCGTTTTGCTTTCATGGACGACTGTGTATGCGTTGTGCGATCAACGTGCATTCGCACGAGTTTCCCATCCTCTTGTTTGATGAAATAGTTTTCTCCATCAACGCGCACCACCTCTCCCTTGATAGTTTTACCAGGCTTGGATTCTCCAATTGTATCGTCAATCAGTACGGGTGATGCGGCGATAGTGAGTTGGTCTGAAGACCACACCACATTGGATGCCGAAAGCCCGATCCACAACAGGAATCCGTACGAAAGATAACTCATGAATTTTCGAGATGATGTCTTCATACATGTCTCCTATTTAATGCGTGAATAATGGAAGCGATAACCTTTGTCTTTCGGTCGTGCCTTTTGTAGGGTGATCATGGTCTTACGCGAGGTCACGGACCTTCGGTTCACGATCCCAAAATCGTTTTGCGGCTGCATCGACGAACGTGGGGCCCAAATCCGTGATTCCGTCGTCAACGATCACTCCGGCCTTATCAAGTAACGGTCGGGCTGCACCGGTATGACCGATGGCTTTCAAGTGAGCATAGGCATCGGCGATAAACTGGACAGCAGCACTTTCTTTCAAAAGGCTCTTCGTGCCCTGCTCGTTCAATACCACCGCCACCGCATCAAAGAGCGCGGAGGGGGAGCCAGACAACTGCCCATCGGCCTTTAGGACTTTTCCGTCAGCCAATTTGGTGCCATGAGCCTTTGGTGCCATGAGAAACATGGTTCCGCCTTCACCGACGATCTTCGTGCAAATGTCTCGGATCTGGGCGCCGTCTGACCCCTCGGCGAATAAGAGCCCGACTTTGCGTCCCTTAAGCATAGGCTTTAGGTTCTTCTGTATCGACAGCGCCGGACTGGGGTCCATAATAATGGGGTCTTTGGCAGCTTGTAGCTTCGGAGGTAGGACAAGACCGAGCCCGCCCGCAACTCGCTTGGCCAGCTCTTCGTCCACGTTTCGCAACCGCCCGATCATGCGGGCGGGCACCTCCGCTAACTTTACCTTGGACAGCTCAAACACAAATGCCGATACCAGATGTGCCTGCTCATTGGGAGTCTGGGATTTCCAGAACTGACGGGCTTGGCTGTAATGATCTGCGAACAGTTCGGGTCTGACCCGACTCTTCTCACCCTGTTCGTCACGGGCCGATCGGCCAGGAACGCTGGTGAACCCACTCAATACCTCGCGAGGCCCAGCAGCTTCGCCGTGTTCAGCCAGGGAATTCGGTTCGTAGTTTGCCCGTCCCTTGGGAATCTG
>JANPKE010000410.1:0-3429 GCA_031425875.1 Nitrospirota bacterium | reverse complement strand
CTCTCGACCTGGAATGAAAGGAGAGAGTCCTGAGCGTCGTGCCCGTCCACTTCGAACTATGGAGGACATGGGAATGATGGGGCATGGCAACGGCCATACTGACCATACCGTGATTAGGTCCGGCACGAATCATCAGGACACGATGCACGGTAAAGGTATGCAACCTGGTCAGGAGGACAATGGTCGAGACCGTTCGTCGATCCCTGGCGCAACACTGGTTATACATGGCCCGGATGACCATGGCACCGGCAATCAAACAGTTGCCGAGTATTCGCGCAATCGGATGCATGAGCCGGGCAGTGGGTTGGAACAGAGCTCGCGGCGCGTTTTAGTCTACACCGACTTGAAAAGCCTCGTTCCCTATCAAGATCAGCGAGCGCCGGAGCGGGAAATCGAGTTGCATCTCACCGGCCATATGCAACGCTATCTGTGGTCGTTCGATGGTAAGAAGTATTCGGATGCACCAGAACCTATTCAATTTCGTTATGGTGAGCGCCTCCGGCTCACATTCGTCAACGATACGATGATGGAGCATCCGCTCCACCTGCACGGGATGTGGATGCATCTCGAAAATGGTTCAGGCGCATACCTTCCCCGGAAACATACTGTCGCAGTTAAGCCGGCTGAACGGCTGTCGGTTGTGGTCAACGCCGATGCACCGGGGCCATGGGCCTTCCACTGCCACCTCCTCATGCACATGGAAGCGGGAATGTTCCGGGTCGTCGAGGTCTCTGCCTAACGAGTGGGAGAAGCCCTGGTGTGTCTCAGGTCCCAGGCCTGTCGTGTCACGCTCGCAGTGTGGGTGCTGAGCGCATGTCTCGGCACGACCAGCGTCTTGGCAGAATCCGCGCATGAGCATGCCGCTGTGGGCTCGGGGAGGATCCCCATCGGTGGACCTCTCCAAGAGCGAGACCAATCGCAGATGAGCTTCCTACCCGAACCGGACTGGCCCAGTCCCGTGGGCGACCGGGAACGCCGATTGTTCACGTTGGTGGATGTTCTGGAATATCGGCCTCGCACGAGCGCAGGCGAATCACATAGTGATTATCGCTGGGATATCGAAGGTTGGTACGGCGGGGATTCCAACCGGCTGTGGTTTAAGAGCGAAGGTCAGCAGGATACGGCCTTCAAAGCGGACTACGACGTTGATTTCCAACTGCTCTATGGCCGGTTTCTGTGGAAACATTACGACATTCAAGTCGGTGGCCGAATGGAAACCCAGTCGTTTCGAAATCAGAACGTCACGCGTGGCTTAGGAGTCATCGGGATTCAGGGCATCGTCCCCTACAACTATGAGTTCGAGTCCTCTATGTTTATTGATCAGCAAGGGGCCGTTTCAGCCCGTCTCTCGTACACGAAGGATTTTTTGCTTACGCAACGACTGATCCTTCAAGGTCGCTTCCAAACAAACATGGCAATCCAGCAGGTCGAAGAGTTTACGACCGGTTCGGGATTGAATAACCTGGAATTCGGGGTTCGCCTGCGTTACGAAATCCGTCGGAAGTTCGCGCCGTATATCGGCCTGTCACTCGACCGAAGCTTCGGTCAAACGGCGACGCTGGTGCGGCAGCAAGGCGGTGACCCGAGCCAGATACGATTCGTGGTGGGACTGAGGGCCTGGTTTTGAAAAAATGGATGCTGCGGGATCAGGGATGTTATTGGACGAGGATACAAACCTGCAGATGGATCGCCTAAGCGATAAGCTTAGTTAGGCGTTTCGAATCCTGGAATCGTCACTGGCATGATGATGAATCGACTCTTTTACCCTGGTTTGCGACTATGATGCCATCACAGATGAAGCCTCCACAAAGCCATATTCCGTCCGGCGTTTGGGTGCTGGGCTTTGTCAGCATGCTGATGGACATCTCATCGGAAATGATCCATAGCTTGCTGCCGTTGTTTATGGTCACAACCCTTGGTGCAAGCGCAATCGCCGTCGGCCTTGTCGAAGGATTGGCTGAATCTCTTGCTCTGGTTGTGAAGGTATTTTCCGGCACGCTGAGCGACTATCTTGGACGGCGTAAGGGGCTAGCCGTGTTTGGCTATGCCTTGGGCGCACTGACCAAACCCCTCTTTGCGCTTGCCTCAGGGGTTGGCATGGTATTAACCGCACGATTATTGGATCGGGTCGGAAAGGGTGTGCGTGGCGCACCGCGCGATGCGTTGGTGGCGGACATCGCGCCGCCGCAACTCCGAGGTGCAGCGTTCGGCTTGCGGCAGTCGCTGGATACTGTCGGCGCGTTCATTGGTCCATTGGTTGCCGTTGGGTTAATGCTCCTTTGGGCCAATGACTTTCGGGCAGTCTTCTGGGTAGCCGTCATTCCTGGGGTGATGGCCGTGGCGCTGCTGGTGTTCGGTGTTCGAGAGCCTGTGCGCCGCCAAAGCGAGACGAGGGTGAACCCGATTCGAAGGGATAATCTCCAACGCTTAAATTCCGCCTATTGGTGGGTGGTGGGAATCGGGTCGGTGTTCACGCTGGCACGGTTCAGCGAGGCTTTTCTTGTCCTCCGCGCCCAGCAAGGGGGAATGCTCATCGCGCTTGTCCCTTTGATCATGGTTGCAATGAATCTGGTCTATGCAGTATCGGCGTATCCGTTTGGCAAGCTCTCCGATACCATGAGCCATACAAAACTGCTGGTATTAGGCCTGATTGTCCTGATCGCCGCCGACGTGGTTCTGGCTATGAGCGATCACTGGGCTATTGTCATAGTGGGAGTGATCTTGTGGGGCCTACATATGGGGATGACGCAAGGCTTGCTGGCGGCCATGATTGCCGATGTCTCACCCGCAGACCTGCGTGGGACTGCATACGGCCTTTTCAACTTGTCCTGCGGGGTGGCTCTGCTTATCGCAAGTGTACTTGCGGGTATCGTCTGGGAACAATTCGGCGCGTCGTTCACTTTCTATGTGGGGGCAACGTGTGCCGTTTGTGCGATCACGCTGGTTGTCTATAAAAAGAGTCAGCCGTCTGGTGTTTGAATCCACTCTCAATGAGGTTCCACAGCGGTAGCCGAGTATCCTCGGAAAGGACGCAAGAATGTCTGTCGTGAGTTCATTAGGACTATTCGTTCTGGCCGGACTGTGTGAAATCGGCGGCGGGTATTTGATCTGGCTGTCGTTTAGGGAGGGACGACCGTGGATGTACGCCGCAATAGGTGCCGTCATTCTGATTCTTTATGGGATCATCCCAACCATGCAGCCGGCTCACTTTGGGCGCGTCTATGCTGCGTACGGTGGAATGTTCATCGTGCTGTCTCTCTTATGGGGCTGGGGTATCGACGGAGTTCGTCCGGATCGCTATGACGCGATGGGTGGCATGCTCTGTCTGGCTGGCATGATCGTCATCATGTATGCTCCCAGGACATAACGGAAAAGCTGTGGGGCGTCACAGATGCACGGGCTTGGGAGCGGTAGCTGGACGTAGACAGA
>JANPKE010000409.1:0-2935 GCA_031425875.1 Nitrospirota bacterium | reverse complement strand
CTCTCGACCTTTAATGTGGCGATCGCCTTCGCAAGGGGTGTAAATTTATGTGTCCAATCTTTCCCGCCCCTGGTCCGCAAGATCACTGAACCCTTGGCCACGAATGCCATAAGCCGATAGCCATCATATTTGATCTCGTGGACCCACGCATCCCCATTGGGCTGCTTATCCACGAGTGTGGCAAGTTCCGGGTGAGGATACTGTTTCATTAAACTGGTTAATGACGTGCTGGACTTTTGCGCACTGGTCTTTAGTTGTTTCTGATTCTGATGAAGAGATACAGGCTTGCTGGGCTGCTTGCGTTTTGTGGTTTTTCCCACGCCCGCTTTAAGGATGTCGGCCATCGTTCTGCCTGTTACCACGCTCGTATTCTCACGCTTTAAAAATCCCTCATTCCTGGATTTGCTCAGGGCGAACTCATCCTTGCTTTTAATCAGCAACCAGTTCTCGCGTTTCTCAGGCGTATGCATCCGGACCAGATGCCACTGCCCCTTCATCCGGGAGCCGTCGATGGTGAAGGTGATGCGCCCCTTCTTCTCCATGTTTTCGGGGTCATCTTGCGGCATCCAGACACCCTCATCCCAGATCATGACGGGTCCGGCACCATACTGCTTGTCGGGTATGACACCTTCAAAATCGTTATAATCGATGGGGTGATCCTCAGTCCGAACCGCGAGGCGTTTATCAGCGGGGTCGTAGCTGGGGCCTTTGGTAACCGCCCAGCTTTTCATGACGCCATGCCATTCCAACCGCAAGTCATAGTGCGTCCGGGTCGCTTCATGGAGTTGAATCACAAAGCGGAGGTTTTGGTTAGAGGGCGTTCCCGTTTTGCCCCGCGGTTCTGCGGTGATGCCAAAGTCTCGCTTCTCGTTATATTGCTTAAGAACTTCACGCGCCATGTAAGCCGTCCGTTCTTTCTTCCCCCGCACTTGCGAAGTGTCCGCTCATGGCAATGCCCACACGTTCGCATAACAGAAGAGTAGTAGATGAAGATCGGGTACACCTGGAGGGGCATATTGGCCGGAGGAATGTATTCATGGTCAGCAACCTTACTCAGGCCGAAAGCAACCGAGGTCGTTGAGGCCGAACGAGGTGCCGGGGAAGACACCCAGGTGAGACTGCAGCACGAGGCACGGGTCAGATCTTATGCCTATTCTAGCTGGGGCCTGGCGGATCCTCACGATCTTCTCCGGTGAGGAGCTCGGCTTCTTGCTTTTCAAGTGCCTGCAGCTCGGTGAGAACACTCTGGAGTGCCTGACGGCGTTGCTGTAGTCCCTTCTTGGGGATGTCTCGGGTCAGTGGCTCCTGAGCGGATTCCGGCAAATTTACCAGCGCTTCAGCCTCCCCCAGCGTGGCGTATTTGTACGATTCCACATACTGATGATTGGCGCCGTAGATGTTGATCAAGATGTCTTCAGTATCGGCGTCAAACTGATCAAAGGTGGGATCCACGGCCGTGTGGTGGGCGAGACTTTCGAGCTTATCGATCTGCGACTTGAGTGCATCACTGCGGGATGGTGCCTGATACATAGAGTTCACGTCAGTCATAACTTAATCTCCTTCCCTGTTGATCTTCGTATACCTTTGTTTCATAGGCGAGAGTAGCTAGGCATTCCCCTGGGTGGTGGTCTGCCGGTTCGTGGGCTGTCTTACGTGGTACTGGTCCCCCAACGAGCCCCCACTGGTCTGTCAGGGCGTCCAGACAGGTCCAGGCGCGACTCCATTCCCTCAACGGGTTCCCCTTTTCCACTCCCACGGTGGTACAGGGTTCGGATCCGCCCATAACCCCTTTCTTGCCTCCCGTGCTTCCTGCTCCAATTCTTCAAGGACGATATCCTCGGACGCATACTACCGATAGCACCAGCACCAGCCGTCTTTGACTAAGGCATGATTGCCGTTGGTCCCATCCGCGAGCAGACCTCGGCAAGGATGCGACCGGACTTGGCTGTGCTGTGCCGTGGACCTGAAGCGCAACCCCCAGAGCAGAAATCATGGTGACGTGGTGGCTTGTTTAGCGTTGTAGCTGACGGGTCGGGCCTTTCTCAGGGTAGTCGATGCGACTGAGACGGATGCGTTCAACATGGTGACCGTTCCGCGCCTCGATGGTGTCGCCGCCAGGCAAGCAGAACGTAGGCTCCGACGAACACACGCAGACAGGTCATGATGCGGTCTCCTTCACTGGTGTGAAATCCCACTTCACATCTCGAACGTGGTCCTTGATCCTTAGTGCGAGCGCCTCTCCCCGCCGACTGAGCGACAAACAGACGGCACGGGCATCTGTGTCCGAGCGACGCTTGGTGACCGATCGCTTCCGCCCGAGGTCACTCACCACCGTACTCAATGTCGGCAAACTGACGCCTAACGAAGCTGCGGCATCCGTCAGGTTGGCATCCATGTGCCGTTGCAGATAAAGGATCAGGCCTGCTTGGAGCGGCGTGACCCCCGTCGGCCCTAGACTTCGTCTGAACTCGCCTTCTAACCCCAACACCAGTTCCAAAAATGTCGGTTTCTCATCGCCATTGTGCGCGACCCGTCGCATGGTCAGTGTGTTGTCTTCCATGGCGCCCCCTCTCTGCACGCTCTTGCACCCGCCGTTTCACGTCATGCTGCAAACGGGTTTCCTATTGCTGTCATGGTGGAAGGTCGTGCCCCCCGATAGACTGTTGCGTACTCGTGGTGCCGTCATGCCAGGTGCCGACGGTGGTGTTGCCAATCTGATTGGTGGAGCCACTCAGGCTGACCCGCCAGACAATCCCCGCTGCCACTGAGATCGGCTTGTTCGTCGGCAGCGTCATGCTCAGCGAGCACACATCTCCGCGTTCCAACGGGAGAGTGCCGCAGGTTGCCAGCCCATGGGTGAGAGATGCCAATGCCCTCTTGAATCATCATCACTTTTCGCTTGACGTTGCGACCAGCAGCCATCGCGGTATCCAAT
>JANPKE010000408.1:0-4339 GCA_031425875.1 Nitrospirota bacterium | reverse complement strand
TCGTTTCATTCCGCTCGAAGGGCTGTTGCCGGTTGGTATCCCCACGCGAGACAATGTCTCCCTGAACGAACCACGCACCGTGGATCAATCAGAAAACAAGAATAAGACCCTCTCCCCCTGTTTCTTTCTGAGAGGGAAATGATAAGTCTCATTGACGGGAAGGTGGAGCGTCGATCAGTCATGAATCTGAAGGGAGAGGATCAGCGGACTGCGCCCCGAGTTGCTGTGCGCGTTCACGCGATGGTGTCGGGCTCCGTGCAGTCCGAAGGGACGGGCACCATTCTCGATCTCTCAAGGGGTGCGATAATACAAATGAGTAGGGAATCTTTCATAGCTGCCTCTACTAAGGTAGGTCTAGCCCTCCGATTAAGCACAGCCAGGCTTTCTCGTTAGCTGGGCTTTCCCCTTCAATCCACCTGCGCCCTCCGTGCTCGCAATGGGGCGAGATCACACGTCTCGGCGTAGTGACGGAAAACGGTGAGCCTCCCATTAGGCACTGCTCGTAGTCATAGCAATCAAGACGCGCCTTGCCAGCCATCTCATAAACTCAGTAGATAGACATTCCGATCGTGCTGGGTACAGGCACACAGTGAACGGCCCTTGCACTTCTCTTTTCACCGTTTGATAGAATGTACTGTGTGGCGACGGATCTATGCCTCAGGTTACCGGTATCGGCCTTTCTCTCTGGGTCCTCCTTCTTCTCGCGTCCTGTGGAGACCCCAGTTATCAGGTCCGTCAACTCCAGGGATATGGCGAGATACCGCCCGGAGAAATCTGGGTCGCCGTCGATAGCACGTACCAATCTCCATCACGGCAGATAGTGTACTACGATCCCAAGACGATTCGTCGAGACGGCGATCGCGTGACGCTGTGGCAGTTGACAGACTATAGGTGGATGCAAGGGAATGCGCCGTTTGAGACGTTCATGATGGGCCCTCATCGGTTTTTGTCAACGAAGACGCACAAGGAATTCGACTGTGTACGCAACACGGTTCAGCTATTGGCGTCTTCGGAATTCTCACGGCATATGGGCACCGGAATTCAGAATGCAGTATTGGTCGAACAAGGCTATGGGCGACCCGTGGAACCAGGTAGTATCAACCAGGCGCTATGGGGGGCGGCCTGTGGGGTGGCCACAATTCACGGTTGAGCCCGCCCCTGTACGCCACACCCTTCAGCCACAGTCCCATGCAGTTGAGCTGCTCTGCGATATCATGCTCGGCGGGATAGATTGCCCGAGCACGCGCCTTTGGTGAGGGAGACGCCATTCGAATTCGCGCGGAAGGCCAGGCCAAAGCTCAGGAAACGATTTCCAAGACCCTTACCCCCGAATATCTTCGTTACAAACTGTATGACGGTCAAAATTCTAAAATGGTCCTGCTGCCTGACAATCTTAAGCTTCCACTCCTAATTAACCCTGGAGAACAGCAATCCGCTCAACCAGCGTCAACCGAGATACCCGGCAAGTAAATATCAAGTAAGCTAAGCTTCAACAGTGGCCGATGAAATGGCTGTAACCCTTACCAGTCAATAGCAGGGTTACGTGTAATAAAGGGGTCGGGCGTCGTTGAAAAGGACTGAAAATTCCTAGCCGATCACGCAATGGTATTCTGAAACTATGAGGACCACCTCGTTCTGACACTGGAAAAAGCAAAAAGTGACGGGAATCTCTCATCCCAGCATACCTCATGCCTTTCGGCCTCTATTTCTCACCAGTTAAACTGCTCGGCAAATCCATGCTCGGCTTAAAAACTACAAGAGTGAGTTAGCCTCCCGGACCGTTGTTTCTTTCAGTTCGCCATGGCGGTCTGAGCTTGGCGGCGACATGCAGGTGGAAATGCACAAACAAGACCAGCCCCCAAGCTCTGCTCTCGATCGCACAGTACATGTGCGCGTACTCGTACGACCTCACCGAGGCCAGCCGCGCAAGGCTAGCAGCATCGAACAGATCGCCGCTGCTGCTCATGAACCAGTGCCCACCTCGCCGCGCCGGATCGACGCAGCGCGCTGAGCAATCGCCTGCCGCTGCGCCGTCGTCTGCCGTGCGAGGTTCTTCACCTGCATCACCATGCGCGGGTTCTTGGCCAGCCGCGCCTCGTGGCGTGTCAGGAAGTCCCAATACAGCGTGGTGAACGGGCAGGCGTCGTCGCCCGCGGCCTTCTTCGGGTCGAAGCAACAGTCGGTGCAATAGTTGCTCATCCGGTCGATGTACTTGCCGCTGGCAATGTACGGTTTGCTCGCCATGAGGCCACCGTCGGCATGTTGGCTCATGCCGATGACGTTGGGCAACTCCACCCACTCGACGGCATCGACGTACACCGCGAGGTACCAGGCATGAACCTCCTTGGGTGCGACGCCAAGCATCAGCGCGTACAAGCCCGTCACCATCAACCGCTGAATGTGGTGCGCGTAGCCGTGTTCTGGGGTCTGGCCGATGACTTCGCGTAGGCAGCGCATCTCGCACTGGCCGCTCCAGTAGAACGGGGGCAGCGGTTCCTGCGCGCCCAGCGCATTACCTTCCAGGTATTGTGGCATCTTCATCCAGTAGATGCCGCGTACGTATTCGCGCCAGCCGAGCACCTGGCGGATGAAGCCTTCGGCTGCCGCCAGCGGCGCGCGCCCGGCGCGGTAGGCCGACTCGACAGCGGCAATCACTTCGCGTGGGTCCAGCAGCTTAAGGTTGAGCGCGGCCGACAGATGCGAGTGATACAGCCATGACTCGCCAGTCCACATCGCGTCCTGGTAGCGGCCGAAGAATTCGATCCGCTCAGTGACGAATCGGTCCAGCGTCTGCAACGCCTGCGCACGCGTGACCGGCCAGCCGAAACTCGCGAGCCGGCCGGGGTGCTCGGCAAAGCACGATTGCACCAGCGCGATGACCTCCTGCGTGATTGCATCTGGCTCGAACCGCACCCGCGGCGGCAGGAAGCCAGGGCCGGCGGCGGTGAAGGCCCCGCGGTTGTCGGCGTCGTAGTTCCAATCGCCGCCACAAGGGCTGTCGCCATTCATCAGGATGTCGTAGCGCTGGCGCATTTCGCGATAAAAATATTCGAGGCGCAACTGCTTGCGGCTCTTCGCATGCCGGGTGAACTCAGTGCGGCTGCATAAGAAGTGGCGGTCCTCGCGCACCTCCAGTGGCACGACTTCGGCGGTGCACGCCGCTTCGAGCAGGCGGTGCACGCGCCAATCGCCTGGCTGGGTCACGATCACGCGCTGGGGCTTGAGCGCGGTCAGCGCAGCGCGCAGCTCGGCGCCCAAGCTGCCGAGGTTGCTGGCATCGTCCAGCTTGCGGTAGTGCAGCGGCACGCCGTCGCGCTGCAGGTCGTGCGCGAAGTGGCGCATGGCCGCGAGGAACAGCGCCGTGCGCTGCCGGCTCGACCACACATGCGTGGACTCTTCGGTCACCTCGGCCATCCAGGCGCGGTCGCACGATGTATTGAACCCGTCCCACGCGCTGGCGTCGCGGTTCAACTGGTCGCCAAGCACGACAACGAGATGGCGCACCGGCACCGATTCAGACGGTGGTGGTATTCTTTTAGCAACAGGCATCGCTGTAGTCCCTGACGTCGTTCCATTTCTTCGCCTAGGGCGTGAACAACAGACACAGGATGAGATCTTATATCGTTCCTGACTCGGGATGAAAGTTCAACCTTGCCCTCCGACACCTTCAGTAGACGATACATCCTCCGGCCACAGTTCCCCCGCGCGCAATGGTCAAGTTGCTCCGACGCGGCCTTGCATTTCATGCAGCGTCTCCCCCACTCACTATAAGACCTGCTGATCTCAACACTGTACAAGATGACAACTAATGGGGTCGGAATACCAAAGGGGCGGGATTCTTTATTTGGCAGTCGAGACTAACGGAGGCCACAAGGTTGGTCAGATCTTGAGTCGTGCCTGGGTCAGGAATGGAAGCTTGGTCTTGTCCCCATACCCCCAACAGATGCCATTCCCTCCACCCCTACCCTGCTAACCCCAAGCTGCTGAAGGGAGCCAGTCAAAGGGCAACTGCGGTTCCCGGCAAGTGACACCGCCGCTAGGAGAAATCAGATGCAAACAGGGGGTCGGGAGTTTTTTCTTGGGACAGAGGTACAGCGATTTCGTTAGAAGCTCCAGCATGCCTCGTCGTCCCTGATTGGCTGCCGGAGACCTCCCTTATCACATCCTGAAGCGCCGTCCTAGACAAAGATTCCCGACTCTTTTTAGTCCGCTCGAAGAGCTGTTGCCGGTTGGTATCCCCACGCGAGACAATGTCTCCCTGAACGAACCACGCACCGTGGATCAATCAGAAAACAAGAATAAGACCCTCTCCCCCTGTTTCTTTCTGAGAGGGAAATGG
>JANPKE010000407.1:0-2038 GCA_031425875.1 Nitrospirota bacterium | reverse complement strand
TGCTCCGCCTAAGCATCCGCTTTTTCCCTGTTACACTTGACCCTATGCGCATGTTGACAGAATGTGGACTTGTAGTGAAAGAAAAGGCCTCAGGGATGGGTTATCAGGCCATGGAGTGCTACCCGGGAGCCGCTCAGGATCTATGGGGAATCCCTCGGCAACACAAAGACCAACTGGGCCTCCTGACCGGGCTGAGAAAAATCGGACTGCGTGGTTTGAGAAAAACTGCAACAGGCGATGAATTTAGATGCGGCAACGGGGCAGCCTCGTCGCCGATGGTTTCTGTTAGACCAGGGGCTAATGCTTGGTGGGAAGAACCGAATCCTGATCCCGGCTGTAGATGGAGGATGAACACCCAAAGAACTTCACGATACCAGGAGTGTGGGCAGACAGTTAACGCGAGGGCAGTAGCACTCAACTAATCCACCATGGCACAGCCGAGCCTGCGCACCGTTCGCCAGCCGAGATTTCCCCCTTACTTCCCGAAGGCTTTTTTCAGCAGCGGTTCGATTTCGCCTTTGGCAGCCATGGGGTCGAGGACGTCGGTATCTCCATAAAACGTCCCGTCGATAAATACCTTGGGGAGTGTCGGCCAATTGGTGATCTTCGTCAGCGCTTCCCGCTTCGCCGGTTGCGACAGGACGTCGATCAGTTCGTACGGATACCCATACTTATCGAAAAACTGCATAGTTTCCCTCGTGAACCCGCACATCGGCATGGTCTTCGTTCCCTTGCCGTAGATCAAAATCTTATGAGCCTTCACTTCGTTTTGGATTTCTTCTTCTATTTGGTCGGCCATGGTCTCCTCCTATGCCTCATCTCTGGTACGCGCGGTTAATTCCAGCGCATGAATACGACCGTCTTTCATCGGCACATCTAACGCTTGATAGATCATTCGATGACGGTCTAAGAGGTTTTTCCCATGAAAACCATCTGAGACAATCACAACGTTGAGGTGATCCATTGTTCCTGTACGGTCGGTCACCGTCACCACGGCATCCGGCAGGGACTTGCGAACATAGTCAGTCAGTACGTCTGGGGTAATCACCGGCCTCCACTCCTCTTACTTATTTGATACCCTAGCTGAAATTGGTTCTGAAACGCAATGTGCATCCTCGCTGGTGGTTTTCCACAATTATGGTGGTGCATGTGAACCAGCCTCCACCAGTGACACACAGTTCTGATTAAGCAAGCCGTTGAATTGTTTCATGCTCACCTTCGTCACGTTTCGGCATCAAGCTTGCCATACTTACAATACAAACGAAAACAGACCACCCCGCCATTCACTAAGGAGGTCGTTATGAGCGAATTCAAATCCGGGTTTTTTGTGGGAGGTGAGAGCTGCAATGGCCGCGTCCTCGTTGTGGATGATGAGCCCGATATCCGCAAGGTCGTCCGCATGACGTTGCAGAAAGCCGGCTACGATGTCCTTGAAGCAGAGAATGGCGAGAAGGCCATCGAAACCATCAACTACGGGGAAAATCGGCTGCTCCTTGATGTCATCATCTGCGACATCCGAATGCCAAAGGTAAATGGGATCGAAGCGATCGCCTACTTCCGCCAGAATTATACTCGGGTCCCCCTGATCGTCCTGACCGGATTCCCCGACACCGACATGGCCACGGCCTTACTGCGACAAGGCGTGGTGGATTATCTCGTGAAACCGGTAGAGGGCGAGAAACTGAGGGCCTCTGTCGCACGTGCCATGGAGCAGCGTGAATTGGCCCATCTCTGATGGAACGGACCACAGCATAGGGAGCCAGCATGACGATCATCTCTCCGACCATGTCCCATCCGCAAGCCGAGAATCGGGGAATCGAACCAGCTCCCGCCTCGCCTCCGATGAGAGTGGCCATCATCGGGGCGGGGCGTGGGGGCATGGCCCTGCTCGATGTGCTCCACCAGATCAGCAGGATTCAGATCGTCGGCATCACCGATCAGAATCCCTCGGCTCCCGGGCTCACGCGCGCCCAAGAGCTCCACGTGCCGGTCTATGACCGGGTGACCGACTTGATCACGCACCAAGGGCTCAACCTTG
>JANPKE010000406.1:0-10559 GCA_031425875.1 Nitrospirota bacterium | reverse complement strand
TGCGGGACAAGCGAGACGAGGAGACATCGGTCCCCAAGCCGGTCTTGCCTCTCCCGTCCGTCTCGCGAGACTCGCGGCTTGTCACCATTCGCGTGCTCCTCGTGGATGATCACCAGCTGATGCGTCAAGGGTTGCGGGATCTGCTGGCTTCCGATGATCGCATCCGCGTCGTCGGCGAGGCCAGCACGTGCGAAGAGGCGCTGATGCTGGCACGCAACCTGGCTCCGGACGTCGTCGTTACCGATATCAACCTCCCCGGTATAAACGGCATTCAAACGACTAAGCTTTTCAAAACTCTGCATCCTCAGATCGTGGTGATCGGACTGTCCGCACACACGGAAGAGCATATGAAACAGGACATCCTGTCTGCGGGAGCAGAGACATTGTTGTCCAAAGAATTCGCTGCCGACGAACTCATCCCTACGATCTTAAAATGCTACGATGAGCGGGCTGCTCGTCAGTAGCCCCTTTCAACTGCCTTACCTACAAGCCGTCAATCTATATCGTGAGCACGACTTCCACCTCGCCGGTTCGGCGGATCACTCTCACCGCCACTTCGTTCTCATGACGATCGAGCACCAGGTCGAGCCGCGCGGTTCCGACCGAGAGGTTCCGAATCTCGACTCGCTCAAGGAGCGGAGGAAGCACGGGACGGACGAAACTCACGAGACGACGAGACGCATCGATCTGTAGACCCAGGCAAGCTTGCAGCAGCAGGAAGCCCGCACCGGCCGCCCAGGCTTGCGGCGAGCAGGCGGTCGGATAGAGAGTGGGGCCTTCGCCTGGACGTCGGGAGAATCCGCAGAATAATTCAGGCAACCGATGCAGCTCGATGAACAGGCTGGCATCAAAGATGCCGGTCAAGACTTTCATGGCTCCTTGCTTGTCGCCGTAGGCCGCCATGCCAGCCGCAATCATGGCGTTGTCATGAGGCCACACCGACCCGTTATGGTAGGACATGGGATTGTACCGCGCCTCCGAATTCGCGATTGTTCGGATGCCCCATCCGCTGAAAAAGTCCTCGGTCAGCAATGCCCGTGCTGTCCGCATGCCACGCCCCTGTTCGGCAATGCCTCCGTAGAGGCAATGGCCCGCATTCGAAGAACGTACACGGCACGGTTGTCCCCTCCCGTCCAGGGCCAAGGCATAGGAACCGAGCTCCTCACACCAGAAGGCTCGCTCAAATCGATCTCGCAGTGAGTCCGCTTCTTTCAGCAACCGATCGGCATGATCGAAATCCCCCAGAATCCTGGCCAAGTCTGCTGCCGCTCGTTTGGCTCGATACACGTAGGCCTGAACCTCACACAGCGCAATCGGTCCATCTGCAGCCGTTCCATCGGCATGAAAGACGGCGTCGTGGGAATCTTTCCATCCTTGGTGCACCAGCCCCTTGGCAGTCTGCCGAGCATAGGTCGTGAACCCCATACCAGTGGGATCGCCGTACTGATCGATCCACTGGAGAGCGAGCTGGATATGCGGCCAGAGTGTCGTAAGAAAGCCGCGATCGCCGCTCCGTTCGTAGTATGCGCCGGCCAGGACAATGAACAACGGCGTGGCGTCGACACTGCCGTAGTACTTGCCGAAGGGAATTTCACCGAGCGCCGCCATCTCCCCTTGACGCGTCTCGTGCATTATCTTTCCAGGCTCTGCATCCTGCTCCGGTCGAACTTCAGTGGCTTGTGTCACTGCCAAAAACCCCAGCACGCCCCGCGCGACGGCCGGATTCACCCAGAGCATCTGCAGCGCGGTGATGATCCCATCCCGGCCGAACGGCACGCTGAACCAGGGGACTCCGGCGTAGGGATAAAATCCCTGCGGAGTCTCCGAAATCAACATGTGGAGATCGGCCAGCGAGCGGTTCAACCAGTGGTTGAATTGCTCGTTCGATGTGTAGACATGGGCGTCGGAAGCTTTGGCTTTCAGTAACGCGCGGTCGGCCTCACGGTTGGCACGGTCGTAGGAGAGAAACACCCGACTCCGCCGTGGCGTGATTTCACAGGAAATCGAGATCTCCCACGTCATGTCGGCATGCGAGGGGATGTTCGCCTCGATCTTCAATCCCTCGAGCGTCACCCTCTTCGGCGTCGGAGAACACCCGATATAGGTTCGCCGGATGGTCTCATCAAGTCCTTTGTACCCCAGGACCAGCCCTGTCTTCGATCGAATGGTGTTGAGCCGCCATCCTCGATGAGGTCGTTGTCGGCCCCTCGCTTCAAAGAGATCAGCGAAATCCGCATCCATTGCGATCGTGAGCACAAGGGGAAAGGTCCGGACCCCGTAGTTATGCACGCGGATGCGCTCGTGACAGGTCCCTTGCCAGAGAAACCGGGTACGGCACAGATGGAGCGTGCCTCGCGGCACAGGCCGTTGCTCGTCCAGCATCAGGTCTGGGTTGGTAAGATCAACCCGGACGAGCGCGTTATTCTCTTTCACCATGGCACTGAGTAGCATGGGACGTTGCGCCCCGAGCGACAGCTCGAATCGGGATAGAAACCGTGTCCCTTCATGATAGAGCCCCTGCGGGCCCGGGAGGACTTGGTGAATATCACCGTACCGATCGAATACCGCGAAGGTCTCCCCCTGCTTCAACACTTCCGTTCGGCCATCCGCCAATGAGGATGAGGCACGGATGTAATATTGGTCCTTCAATCTGATGACATCGTTCATGAAGCGCTCCCTTTCCTACCCTGCACTCGTTCGACTCATTCGGGTGGCCCCCAGGGCCGTCAGCAAGAGAACCAGCGCAATCCCTAGCAGGCTGGTTTCAGGGCCCTGTTGTTCGGTAATCCATCCGAATACGGAGATTCCTCCGATGGCTGCAGTCATGGCCCCGGTTCCATATAGGCCTAACACTCGACCGATCATCTGCCTGGGCGCGAGCTCTTGAATGATGCCCCACGCAATCGGGGTAAACGCGCCCATGCCACAGCCGATCACTCCCATGAGGAGCCCGGCGAGATACGGATCAGGTGTCACGGTCAACACACAGAGCGCTGCACCGCTCAACACACTGGTGGCCATGATCAGACGCATTCGATCCTTGACTCGCCAATCCGTCACCCACAGGAGTCCGATCGAAGTGACCAACAAGCCGATGCCGAGCGCCGACCAGAGATAGCCGACCTCGACGGGCCCCAGCCCAAGCATTTTCCGAGCGAATACTGGGAAGAGCGCATTCAGCGCACTGGTGCCGAACGTATAGAGAGCTGCGATGCCCGTCAAGAGCAGCAATCGTGGTTGAGTCACAACGCTGTAGCGAAATCCCTCGATCAGATCTTGCAGCATGGTTGAGGTGGCCGCAGGTGAAGGAACAGTTGTGACTGGGTTGCGAAAACGAACCAGCATCAGACACGCAGCCGAAATCATATAGGTGGCGGCGTTGAGACACAGGACCTCTTGTGATCCGTACGCGGCAATACCGAGCCCGCTGAGCGCCGGACCGAAAATAATACCGAGACTGGTGGTGCCTTGCAGAAGCGCATTAGCCGCCGTGAATTGCGTCTTTGGCACAAATGCGGGTATCGCGGCCGTAAGAGCCGGACCGAAGACTGCCGTGGCAATTGCATGCAGCAGAACCAACACATACAACACCGATACCGTAAAGGATTCTACGGGGATGAGACAAGGAATCAACCCGATCAACAACGCCCGCAACACATCGCTGGTGATCAGGAGGACCTTTTTCGGAAGACGATCGACATATACGCCGATGAGAGGGCCGAGAACAATCGGGGGAATCGTCTGCAGTAGAGCAATCACAGAGGTCTTGAGCGGTGACCCGGTCACCGCGTAGACGAACCATAACAGAGCCAGCTTGGAGACGCCGTCGCCTATCTGCGAAATGAGCTGGCCCGACCAGACAAGTCCGAAATCGCGGGTCAGGAGTAGTGGACGATTCTCGAACAAGCCGGTGCTTGCGTGCTCCGCTGTGGTGGGAGCGCCAGCCAAGGAGCCTGGGCGTCCCTGCATCAGCTCTCACCTTCCAGCCGTATCTTCTCAGTGTTCACGGCTCGGACACCCGGCACTTGGCGGGCCGTCTCGGCAGCTTCGAGTGCGATAACCTGAAACCGCACAGTTCCGTTGAGCTGGACGACACCGTCCTCCGTCTTCACCTCGAAGTTCGCCGTCTTTAAAGTGGCGCTCTTGGTGAAGCGTTCCTTGACCATGGTGGTGAGGATTTCGTCCTGCTTCTTCATCAGCGTTTTGGCCAGATCTTTCTCCACGGTGAGCTTGTTCACGACAGTTTTGACGCCCTGAACAGCCTGTGCAACTTCTGTTGCTGCCGTCTTGTCGTCTTCGGTCGAGACACGCCCGGTGAGGGTAAGAGTCTGTTGATTGTCCTCCGCCTCAATCTCGTAGTGGAAGAGCCGTGCATCTCCCATCAGTGCAAGCTTGACGGACAAGATCAGCGAGCCAAGCGCTTTCTTGGGCGTCTCTTTCTCCTTCACTGGCTCTTTCTCCTTGACCGACTCCTTCTCCTTGGCCGGCTCCTTCTCTTTCACCGACTCTTTCTCTTTGGCTGGCTCTTTTTCTTTGAGCGGCTGTTTTTCTTTGGCCGGATGCTTCTCCTTGGCCGGTTGCTTCTCCTTGACCGGCTCCTTCTCTTTGACCGACTCTTTCTCCTGTGCTGGCTCCTTCTCTTTGACTGACTCCTTCTCCTGAATCGGTTCCTTCTCTTTGGCTGACTCCCTCTCCTTAATCTCCGGTTCAGGCAGCCCATCAGCCTTGATGGGAGGAACGAGCTGTGATGGCGCTTTATGTTCAGATGATGGCTTGTGCGGCGCCGGCTGACTGTCGGAATCGGCCGGGTGGTGCTGCGGACGTGGCGTATGCTTCTCCGGCACGGCCTCTTTGTGCTCGGTCGACGTGTCCGCCTTCGGCGCAGGAGCGGGCTGCGGCTTCGCTTCCGTGGCACCTTCTCTTTCTTGTGTCTCAGAGAACGCTGAACCCGCACCTATCGGCACCAGAACCAACAAATTCATACCCAGAACGATCAGCGCTCTCGACGATGTGATCATCGCGCGAGTCCTCCTCGTGAATATTACTCCTGAGATCTTCTCAGGCATTGTAACTCGCTCATGATGCTGTGTCATCTGCACACAGGCAAGAGAGCTCCCATCGTGAGGGGGCTACTCCGGTTGACGCGCCTCCGGTTGAGCCGGAGGCTTCTGTTTTGTCGTTCAACCAGGCCGTGAGGTCCGGTTTCTATGATTGGGCAGTGCTTGGTTGCGGGGTAAAGGAGCCGGATGGAGAAACGGCCAATTCTCGGGGGTGTGCTTTATAAAAGCTGAATAGCCACGCGGTCGCAGCCGTCAGAAGAAGAATGAGACTAATCCCTCCTAAACTAGCGGCAGGACCAATGTGATCGGCCGCCCATCCAAAACCAGCCATTCCAGCCATCGAAGAGGCCATCCCCCCCGTTGCGAAGCTCGTAAAGACTCGGCCGAGGAGATGGTCCGGCGTCAATTCTTGGAGCATCGTCCATACCATGGGCGTAAACATGGCGGTGCTTCCCCCAATCACCGCAATCAAGACTCCGGCGGCGACGGGAGTATCGAAGAAACCAAGTGCGGCAACAGCGATGCCGCCAACCGCCAAGGCGCCGGACATGAATCGCAGACGCCAAGGTACGTCGCCCTGCGCAATCGATGTCAAACTGAGAGACGCGAGCACCATCCCGACACCCAGCGCCGACCAGAGCCATCCAAGCTGGATGGGACCCACACCCAGCACGTCTTTCGCAAAGACCGGCAGTAGAAAGATGAAGGCACTAATGCCGACGCTATAGAGGGTGGCCGTCAACATGAGAAGCGTGACGGTCTTCTGTTCGACGAACACGAAGCGGAAACCCGCCATCAAATCGCTGGCGATGCCTTCCGTCAACCCTTTGCGTGCAATGCGAAAACGGTCGATCCTTTCATGCACCCGAATGGGGAACAGGCAAAGCGCAGAGATAAAAAACGTGGCCGCATCGACATAGAGCACGTTTTGCGCTCCGATGAGCGCGATCCCGAGGCCACTGACGGCAGGACCCACAAGCAGCCCTACGTTGGTCGTCGTCTGCAATAAGGCATTGGCGGCAATCAGCCGCTCTTTGGGAACAATAAGAGGAACCGCCGAGGTCAAAGCCGGCCCGAAAATCGTGGAAAAGATTGCGGTGGCAAACACAAGGATATACAGCCGATCAAGCGACAAGGCGTCCATGGCAAAGAGCACCGGGATCAAGAACACCATCAGGGTTCGGAGAAGATCCACCCCGATCATCACCGGCTTCTTTCGAACGCGATCCAGATAGACCCCAATGAGCGGCCCAAACAGCAGGGGGGGTAGTGTTTGGAGCAGTCCAACCACCGCCATCTTGAGCGCCGAGCCGGTTAGGTCATACACAAACCAGAGCAACGCGACCTTATTGAGGCTGTCGCCGATCTGAGAGATCGTCTGACCAGCGAACAAAAAACCGAAGTCTCTAGTTTTGACTAATTCCCACCCTCGAGCACGGCTCGGAGTGGAACCAGTCCCTTGTGAATGAGCACGTACGTCAGACATGTCAGCCTCGTCCAAGAATCTTGTGTGGTTCGGCAGCGAAGGCGTGTGCGGCTTGCGCGGTTCCGTCTTCGAGAAGACGTTCATAGAGCGCCACATAGTCGCGTGCCATCCGCTCCGCCGTAAACCGCTCATCAAAGGCCGCCCGACAGCGCTGTCGATTGATGAGGGAGACCTGACCGACTGCGTCCACCATTTCGGAGACCGTCTCGCAGATAAAACCCGTGGCGCCGTGATTGATGATCTCAGGAATCGATCCACGTCGATAGGCTAACACCGGAGTTCCGCAGGCCAAGGCTTCGATCAGCACCAACCCGAAAGGCTCCGGCCAATCGTAGGGGCACACCAACGCAATCGCATTGCCGAGAAAATCGTCTTTCTCAGCATCGGAGATCTCTCCAACGAACTCAATCAGCGGATGGTTGAGCAACGGTTCAATCTCAGCTTCGAAGTAGTTCTGGTCGGCAGGATCGACCTTTGCCGCAATCCGCAAGGGAAGGCCGGCCCGCTTGGCGATTTCGATCGCGTGGTCCGGACGTTTTTCGGGGGAGATCCGCCCCAGAAAGGCCAGATACCCTTGAGCCTGAGGATGAAACGTATAGAGATTTCGAGGAAGACCATGGTGGATAGTCGCCGCCCAGTTGGCCCAAGGCAACGGTTTGCGCTGGGCGTCTGAAATAGACACCAAGGGCATTTCTGGGAACTCACGGAAGACCGGTTCCAATTCGGGCAGATCCTGACGACCGTGTAAGGTCGTCACAACCGGAATGGTATTCCTGCGTGCCAGCGGGAATCCGATGAAATCCAGATGTGAATGAATAATATCGAAACCCCTCGCCGCTCCAAGGCCCCGTTCCTGAAGCATCATCATCGGAGCGTCTCGGTTGAAGATGCCGGTATTCAACCTGAGGGCCTGTGGGCAGATCGCTTCAAGCCGCGCAGCTGTTTCTGAGTCGCCACTGGCAAACAGCGTGACGTCATGCCCCTGCGCTACCAACTCTTCCGTAATATACGACACAATTCGTTCAGTACCCCCATAGAGCTTGGGCGGAACGCTTTCCCACAATGGAGCCACTTGTGCGATTCTCATGAGTCTTCCTTTCTTCCTCTCGTGAGCGACTGCGCTCGGTCAGTTGTCGGCTTGTTCGTGATTCTATTTAAGGGCCAGTCCGAAATTGTGATCGTCGAATGTTCGGCCGGAGATTACACACCAGAGTCTCGATCGGGCAGATGAGCCGTTGGTGTTGCTGGCTTGTCCGTCATTCATGAGCGTCATGCTACTCACCACAGCTTCTCCGGCTCAACGGACAAAACTTCTACGAGCGAGCCGGAATATGTCCAGTCCCGGACGCTTGACTGAATAGTGAGCCTCATGGTCTGCACCCACCAGGAAAATCCCCGCAGCTGACTCGACCCGATCCAAGCGCTCTACCAGCAACGAACATCGATATCACCTCACGGACGGGACGCCGGGAACGCATCCTTTCCCGTGGCGATTTCGACAGGTCCATGCCTATCGAGCGCTGCCGCAGGAAAGGCATTTCTCGCGGAATATCCTACTGACCGATCCGCGCTGCCTTGACGATTTTCTCTCCTCTGATCTGCTCCAGGAATCGATCGGGTGGGACTGCCGGTGGAACGATCCGTACTTCCTGCCAGCCTTCGCTGACGGTTCCCTTGTGACCCTGCATTTCATAAACCCATTTGTCGATGCTTTCCTGACTGGTTCCATCGCTGAAGGTCACCCAGAAGAGAAACGGCATCTGCTGAGTTGCCTGGAGGCTGTCAGCCATTTTCAAGAGCCGCTCAGGACTTGGATCGACAGCTTTCGATGCGCTTGCAACTGCCGTCTGCAACTTAGACTTCAGCACCTGGTTATATTCTGCCAAGCTGACGACTTCTTTAGAGAGCCGATGATTGTCTGCCGTAAGATTGTGGATGGCAGCTTCCAACTGCTCCTGCTCGACCCGCCCTCGGCTCGCCATCTGGCGTGTCTGGCGATCTGTCTCGCGACCGACCGTTTCCAGCCGCTTTTCGATCTCCTCCCTGACCGTCAGCACATTGGACTCGAAGGACTCCTGCGTAGACGACAGCTTGACCATGGCCTGCTGCAGCTGCGCCACGCCTTTCTGTTGAGACCCGAGCACGTCATCAACCTTCGCTTGCATCCGTGCCAGCTGATCCAGCTGTTGTTCAAATTTTGCCATGTCAGCGACCGGAGCCGGCGAAAGCGTTGCTGTTTGCACAACCGGGGAGGGCGTGTGATCCGATGTCTTTCCAGTCGTAATACGGTCAGTGACCAACCCAACAACAGCAAGTGCCAATAGCCCTTGCGTGAAGGCGACCATTCGCATTCCATAGGCCAGTGCCGGTTCCGGACGGCGGGCGACCACTCTGTCGGTACCATCGACAATGCTCTTCCAGGCGCGGCTCCAGAAACTTGGCGCAGGAGTGAACAGCGCACTGAGCGTTCCCCCTTGTGCCATGTTGTGCACAGAGAGCTCCACCGTATCAGCGGAAATCCGGACACGGTCCGTTCGATATCCACACTCAGGGGCCGTAAGCCCTCCTAAGAGCGTTCCATCTTCGGAGCGAAGCTGTACCGTCTCGATGTGATCGACGCACTGGACTTGCAGTGTTGCACCGATCCCTGCGCCTTCAAGCTCCCCAACACGCCGCTCATTGACATAAACCTGTATAGGATCCGACACGCCACGAACCGTGGGCCGGCTGTTCAATGATTCAAGGAGTTGGGATCGATACGCGTCCAATTCCTCTTCGTGACCCATAACAACCTCCTTACCTTTCTACTGCATCTAGGCGCCCACTAGGCGCCCCCTCTACGGTCGCACCTGCAGTTCCAGACGTGGCTTTTCGCCGGTCAAGGATCCGCTAGATCCCAATCCCCAGGCCGATTGCATGCAATCGAGACAGAGCGCCAGGTGCCAAATTCGATAATCGCAGCCATAACCCTGCGTGAACATGTCTCCCCATTGAGACCGTGAGAGACAAGGATAATGATCCGGCTCACTTTTTCGGTAATGCGCCTGAGCGACTCGGATCAGCCGCTCGGCGTCGCTGTTGAATCGTTGTCGATGCCGCTGCTGCTGATTCCCAAGCTCGACCAGCTCGGCCTTCGTGAGGCCCGCCTCATCCATCGTGCGCTGCCAGCCGCTCTCACGCCACCGTCTAAAATTCTTGTAGATACGCTGGCTTTCCAACCCATTGAGTCCGGTCACCGCTATCACATCCCCCGCACCCCATCCATAGGAATGATGATAGAGCGCGATCAGCGCGTCACGACTGACGACCGCCCTCGCGACGAGCCCATCGAGATATCGACCGAGCGGCCGCAGCAAATCGGGGTGGTAACAAAATGGTTCCGGCTTGCTGTGCTGTTTGGCCACCAAGGAGTCGAACAGAAACAAGGGCCGACATGGGACTTCACTACGTCCACAGACCATAAACCGTTCGAGATATTCGGAGCCCCAGCGCAAAGCAAATTTTTCATGTTCGATGTCGTCGCTCCATTGGCCGGTCTCCCGTAAGAACCGCTTCGTATAACCCGTTGCCCGATCCAACAGAATCGGTAAAGCTTGGGAGACGACTTGATCGAACTCATCCGATGTCGAGACCACCTCTTCCAGGCGACTCACCGTTGCCATACGATCAGCCATCACGTGGCTCTTACTGAACGTATTGTGCATTCTCGTCAAGGCCATTGTGCCTCCATCGACACCGGAGAGCATTGGACAAATACTCCCGCTCGCCCGCTCGTTTTGTCCGTTGCTCTGATCGTCGCACTCCTGGTAGAAACTTTCCGTTTACAGGTTGTTCCAGATAAACCGCACAGGCAACGGCAATCCAAATCATTTTCCATTCTGCAATCCTTCTTGCTGCTCGAGAAGAGTAGCTCTTCTTATCTGATAGAGTGACCGTGCCCCTTACCCTTCGTCCGAGTCATCACCGACGAAAACACCTGGCCATCTCAGGCCCTACCTTAATATTCTGGGAAC
>JANPKE010000405.1:0-4426 GCA_031425875.1 Nitrospirota bacterium | reverse complement strand
GGAGCCGACCTAATCCTGTCGTACTTTGCTAAAGACGCTGTCAAGCTGCTGCATTGACCGACGATGAACCTGACCCGCGGATATTCGGACGAGGTCGTGCGGCCGTATCCGGTGGGAACCATCGGGAATTTCGATGGGCATCATCTCGGTCATCATGCCCTCTTGAAACGGGTGGTTGAGACGGCACGCCGCGTCCAGGGAACGGCTGTTGTCCTGACGTTCGATCCTCATCCGGTGAAAATTCTTGCGCCTCACGTTGATCTGCGGTTCCTGACGAGTGCGGAAGAAAAACGTGCTCGTTTCGAACAAGCGGGAATCGATGAAGTGGTCTCCCTGGAGTTCACTCACGCATTTGCCGCATTCTCTCCGGAGATGTTCGCTGAGCAGGTGTTGTCCAAAGGGCTCAGACTAAAAGAAATCTTTGTCGGACAACATTTTGCCTTTGGACATAAACGAGTAGGGCAGATCGGTGATTTGATCGCGCTCGGCAAACAATTCGGTTTCGTCGTCCATCCGACTCCTCCGGTCATGATCGATGGAGGAGTGGTCAGCTCGACAAGAATCAGACGGCTTATCGACGCCGGACATGTTGATCAAGCGGCTGTCTTACTCGGCCGACACTATGCGCTGAGTGGGGTTGTCGCTTCTGGCGAGGGGAGGGGGCGAACGCTCGGATGTCCGACTGCGAACCTTCGACTGCCTCCAGACCGCGTGGCTCCGGCTGACGGGATTTATGCTTCCGTCACGATTCTGAATCAGGAACGGTATGATTCCGTCGCCTATATCGGTACGAGACCGACCTTTGATGGTGATGAGCGAGGACTGGAAGTTTCCATCCTGGATGGGACCCACGAGTTGTATGGACGCACGCTCACGGTTGAGTTTATCGGTCGTATCCGAGGCGACGCACAGTTTGATAGTGGAGAAGCGTTGAGCCGACAGATCGCGTCCGACGTGGATTCTGCGAGGGGCATCCTCCGTCGATATCATGAAACAATCGGAAAGCAATGAGTCCTTGCAACCGGTTTTAAGCAGATCCATCAATACAATGGCCTGGCTTCCGCTAGTACATCGGGTGGTTCGAACGATTCGGTCCAGAAGTCTTTTTCAACACGGACAGCATATAGTGGTCGCTATCTCGGGTGGCCCGGACTCCGTCGCATTGCTATCGATCCTCTATCATCTCCGGTCAAGTTGGGCGCTGACCCTGTCAGCCGTTCATTGCAACTATGGATTGCGAGGAGCTGAGTCCGAGGGGGACCAACAATTTGTAGAGGCGTTTTGCCAAGAGCTCGGAGTTTCTCTCCATGTTCGACGGATTGGATTACAGACCGGTGGGCGCAGAGCATCCTTGCAGGCCGTGGCGCGTGACCTCCGCTATCGGGTGATGCAGGAGCTTGCTGAGCAATGTGGGGCCGATCGCATTGCCGTGGGCCATACGGCAAACGACCAGGCGGAGACCGTCTTGCTCTGGATGCTTCGTGGTGCGGGATTGACCGGTCTGTCCGGCATGCCAGCGTTTCGGCATCACAATGTGATTCGGCCTTTGTATGAGACGACGCGGCAGGAGATTCTGGCGTATCTTCGCAAGGCGGGCGTGTCGTTTCGTGAGGACTCCAGCAATGGCAAGCCGCATTACCTGCGGAACCGAGTGAGGAGGGAGGTCATTCCTGTTCTGACTCTGCTGGTGCCATCGAGCGTCGATGCCCTCTGTAGGCTCGCAGAGATCTGTAGGGAAGACGATCGCTATCTGGATCAGCAGATTACCGCCCTTTCTTCTTCTGCTATGGAACGAGAATCCGACGGAGGCTGGACGATCGATCGGGTGTGTGTTTTGGACCTTCCAGTGTCCCTTCAACGGCGTTATATTCGAAACCTCTTTCGGCAGACTGATGACCTATTTCGCTCCCCCAGTCTTCGAACGGTTGATCGCATCATTCGCCTGGCATCAAAAGGGGAATCTGATTCACGTCTCGATGTGAAGGGAGGGCACGTTGTTGTCAGTGATCGCCATCTACGGTTTGTTCCACTTCAAGCACGAGCGATCTCCCATGCTGGACAACCGCATGGCAGCTGTCAGGAATTCTTATCTGTGCCTGGAGAGCTTCTATGGTCTGGGACGGGTCAACGACTTCAGGTACAACAGCAGGCAGGTAGCCAGCTGGGTGCTCCTCTCGGAAAAGGTCGGATTCTGGTGGATGCCGATCAGGTGTCTTGGCCACTGATGGTACGGAATTGGTTGCCGGGAGATCGATTTCATCCATCTGGCATGGGAGGACAGTCAAAGAAGCTCCAGGATTTTTTTACAGATCTGAAGATACCGATTGCAGTCCGGTCACGCATTCCCCTGGTGGTGGCTCCCGAGGGAATCCTGTGGGTCGTTGGCTATCGACAGGATGAACGCTGGGCGCCCACTGCCACCACGAAACGCTGGCTGGTCTTCACTTGCGAAGATCTAGCGTGAATGGAAGGAACTGAGTGAGATGGAACGTATGTTTGGACGTCCGATCGTTACCCAAGAGCAGATGCGAAGCCGCATCCGTGAGCTGGGACGACAGATCAGCGCTGACTATGCGGGCAAGGACCTTGTGCTTGTCGGTGTGCTCAAGGGGGCCTATGCATTTTTTGCCGATTTGGCACGAGCGATTCGAATTCCAGTACAGGTCGATTTCATCATCGTGACGAGCTACGGAACGCAGGCGAAGACGTCCGGAAAGGTCAAGCTCGTGACCGAGCTGACCGAAAAGATCAAGGATAGAGATGTACTACTGGTTGAGGATATCGTCGATTCGGGATTAACGGTTCAATATCTTACCAGGGCGCTGGCCAAGCAGAAACCGAGAAGCATCAAGGTCTGCACCTTGCTGAGTAAGCCGGAACGCCGCGTCGTTGACGTCCCGTTGCAGTATATTGGGTTCAGAATTCCGAACCAGTACGTCGTAGGGTATGGACTTGATTATCAACAACGGTACCGGAACCTTCCCTACCTCGCCGTTCTCGACCAGCTGGACCAGCAAGAGGAGTAGAGTTTTCTCACGAGCTATTGGCAATTTGCGCAAGGCTATGATAACATCATCACGATTTCTACATACGTGGCCTCCAATGCTGTCGCGAAGGAGAACTGGATGAATTCCCGGGTCAAGAACCTGCTTTTCTGGGTGGTGGTCGGCTTGTTCATGATTCTCCTGTTCAATCTGTTCAGTGTGCCGACTCACGCGCCTGAAGAAGAAGTGATATTCAGCGATTTTATGGCAAAGCTCGACAAGGGTGATTTTGAAAAAGTCATCATCAAGGGTAATCACATCAGCGGGGTCCTGAAGGACAAAACTCGTATCCGCACCTATTCAGCTGATTACCCTGAGTTTGTTAAGGTCCTTCGTGAGAAGGATGTTCAGATTGAGGTGAAACCACCGGATGAGAGTCCGTGGTATATCACGTTCCTGGTTACGTGGGGACCATTTATCTTGTTCCTTGGTCTCTGGTTTTTCCTGATGCGTCAGATGCAAATTGGGGGGAACAAGGCTCTGTCATTCGGAAAGAGTCGCGCCCGCATGCTGACGGAGGAACGAAAGAAGATCACGTTTTCAGACGTCGCTGGCGTTGATGAGGCAAAAGAAGAAGTTCTTGAAATCATTGAGTTCCTGAAAGATCCTCGTAAATTTCAGAAGCTTGGTGGGCGCATACCGAAGGGTGTGCTGGTGGTGGGCCCTCCAGGAACTGGAAAGACCTTGCTTGCGAAGGCAATAGCCGGAGAAGCCGGAGTGCCGTTCTTCAGCATTAGCGGATCTGATTTCGTAGAGATGTTTGTAGGCGTCGGAGCCTCGCGGGTCAGAGATTTGTTTGAACAAGGGAAGAAGCACGCCCCCTGTATTATTTTTATCGATGAAATTGATGCGGTCGGCCGGTTACGGGGCGCCGGCCTCGGCGGTGGGCATGATGAACGTGAACAAACGCTCAATCAGTTGCTCGTGGAAATGGACGGCTTCGACACAACCGAGGGAGTCATTTTGGTCGCGGCGACCAATCGCCCTGATGTACTCGACCCGGCCTTGCTGAGACCTGGACGCTTTGACCGGCAGGTGGTGGTCAATCGCCCGGACCTCAAAGGCCGGTCGGAAATCTTGAAGGTCCATACGAAGAAAGTTCCTGTCGCCACGAATGTCGAATTGGAAAAGATCGCCAGAGGAACTCCTGGATTTTCAGGCGCTGATCTGGAAAACCTCGTGAATGAAGCGGCGCTGTGGGCGGCTCGCCAGAACAAGAAGGAAGTCGAAAACATAGACTTCGAGATGGCGAAAGATAAGGTGATGATGGGGGCCGAACGGAAGAGTATGATTCTCACCGATGAGGAAAAGAGGATTACTGCCTACCACGAAGCTGGCCACGCATTGATGGCGAAGCTCTTACCCGGGACGGACCCTGTTCA
>JANPKE010000404.1:0-2344 GCA_031425875.1 Nitrospirota bacterium | reverse complement strand
TTTCCCAAAGAGACCAGTCACGGGTGGAAGTTTATCGCCTTCGGTCCCGATGGGAAACTGTATGTGCCGATGGGAGCGCCCTGCAATATCTGTGAACCCGACCCCGATCGCTTTGCTCTCATCGGCAGGCTCAATCCGGATGGGAGCGGATATGAGATCGTGGCGCGTGGGGTCCGAAACTCAGTGGGCTTCGATTGGGACCCGATCACTCATAACTTATGGTTCACCGATAACGGTCGGGATGAGCTCGGTGATAATCAACCTCCGGACGAACTCAATCATGTAGCGAAGCCCGGGCAGCACTTTGGCTATCCCTATTGCCATGGGAGAACGATCCCGGATCCTGAATATGGCCACAAACATGCTTGCCGAGAATTCACGGCGCCTGCCGCCGAACTGGGTCCTCACGTCGCCTCACTGGGTATGCGTTTTTACACCGGCACCATGTTCCCTCAGGAATATCGGAATCAAATTTTTATCGCGGAACATGGGTCTTGGAATCGGAGCGAGAAAGTCGGCTATCGGATCACGCTTGTGTCACGAGATGAGCAAGGGCGAACGCGATATTCGGTCTTTGCTGAAGGATGGCTTCAAGGGCAAAAGGCATGGGGCCGCCCTGTCGACGTTCTCGTCATGCCGGATGGCGCTTTGCTGGTCTCAGACGATACGGCTGGCGTGATCTATCGCATCACCTATAGAGAACCATAGCTATCCTTGGTGAGTTCGGGTGTTAATTCCAGCAGACTCCGCACTTCTTCATCCGTGGTCTGAGAAAAATCCTCATACCATTCCCCACGCCGAAAAAGATCGGGGGGGGTGATGGCCTTCGCCCGTATGGCGTTCGATGCTTCTTCAAGACCCGCATGGAGACGACCGGCGAGAGCATCTGCCAGATCGTCGTCTGGGCGTGGGGGAATGTCGCCAGGACGCGAAAGATGAGATTGATCCCGGTCACACGCAAGGTCTGGCGGATGTCATGATAGATCTCGTCGATCTCATCGGAGGCTTCGTATTCCCTGATTGGTTCTGAGGAGGACAACGGCCACATATTCCTATCCCTGAACACTAGATTCTATTCGATCCATCCGTCGACTTTGGTCGGTATCTACGTCTATCGGTACGCTTCGAATGGAGAATCGCCGATAACAACGGACCCATGCTCGCGGACAACTCGTCTTCCGGCGGACAAGGTGTCTGAGCGGCCGTCGGATTGTCTGTGTACGGCTACAACGAGTTCATTGCTGGTGTTGATGCTCGGGCTGACCATCGAGGCCTTTGTGGATCAACCTTATTGCATTGGATACCGTCGAGCAGTACCTCTCCGATCACGGCACGTTTCCCGTGACCTTATAGCCGCCGGAATATCGAATTGTGCAACGTGTTGTACGAGGCGCGGTACCGCAGGCAGAGCCCGCTGCGGTGAGATTTCTCATGGAGAAACTTCGTTCCGCCATACCCCTTCTCGGTGGACGCTGCACGCCGTCCGGTAAGCACAAGAAATGGGGCCACCTCTTTGCCCGTGGCGTGCCTGTCTCATAGAGAGTGCTCAGCAGAGATTGCTTCCCGCTCTGGTCCCCCCTACAATAAAATCGTGTATTTTGTGGTCGTCGGTGATATCCAGGAAATTGAAACAATAGCAGTTGGGTGGGAGGATCAAAGAGATCATACGGCTACGGCGGAAGTATGGCTCTGGACGTTGGAGAAAACTCAAAGGTCGCGCATAGGTGAGATTGGCAGGCGGGAGGATGAGGCTGGCCGAAGTTCATTGGTATGAAGCCATGTGATCGGTCAAAAGCGCATGAAGATCAAACGGTTCCTAGATTGAGAGAGTATGGATGTGTTGAAAACAGACAGAGCATAGATTTGTGCTATGCGTCAGAAATGACGAGTGTGAAGACCTTGAGAGACGTAAGGTCTATCGCGTACTCGCGGATGAAAAAGCGGAGAAGGATGGATATTTGCGAATGATCGACGAATCGGGTGACGATTACCTGTATCCCGCCTCTTATTTGGCCGAGTTGAATTACCACAGGAAGCGGAACAAGCCATGGCTAATCCCCTCGCAGGCGCGAGCCTTTTAGCATGACGATTGTTCAATTCCTTATAAAGTTGGGTCCGTTCATCGATGTACTCACGAAACTTATTCAAGCAGGGTGCATTCAAGATCCTAACGCAACAGGTGGTGAAACGCATGAGCCGGAGGGTGCCAGTTCAGAATTTTCCGTGGCCGAGCGTTGAGCATCGCCTGCACACGTTTGATCTCGCTCCGTGACACTGTATTAAAGTGGGTGCCGGCGGGAAAGAACTGCCGCAGGAGTCCGTTGGTGTTCTCATTGGTGCCTCG
>JANPKE010000403.1:0-1634 GCA_031425875.1 Nitrospirota bacterium | reverse complement strand
CAGCATGCGCTCCCCTCATCGTCGTGAAATACGGAATGCTGCGATGAAGTGCTTCCCGCCGGATGGCTAACGAGTCCAGATGCGCCGAGGCCGTTCGTACCGTATTCACGACGAGGGCTATCGAGCCATTCTTGATGTGGTCGACGATGTGCGGCCTCCCCTCGGTCACCTTATTCACAATCTCCACGGAAAGCCCGTGTTCGCGCAAATACCCAGCAGTCCCGCTCGTTCCCTGAATACGCATCCCCAACTTGTTCAACGCCCTCCCCACTTCCAACGCTGCGGAACGGTCGGAGGCTTTCACACTGATAAAGGCAGTTCCTGACGTCGGCAACACCGCCCCTGCCCCAGCTTGCGATTTCGCGAACGCCCATCCGAAATCTCCGTCGATGCCCATCACTTCACCGGTTGATTTCATCTCCGGCCCCAGGAGCACATCGACACCGGGAAATTTATTGAATGGAAACACCGCTTCTTTGACTGAAAAATGCTGAGGGAGAGGAGCGCTCGTAAATCTCAGCTCCTTGAGCGTTCTCCCCATCATCACTTTCATGGCCAACTTTGCGAGGGGTACGCCGATCGCCTTGCTGACGAATGGCACGGTCCGAGATCCGCGTGGATTGACCTCAAGGACAAAAATCGTCTGCCCTTTGACGGCAAACTGTGCATTCATGAGCCCCACAACCCCCAACTCCAGCGCCAACATGCACATCTGACGTTCAATCTCACGCACAATGGTCTTGTCGAGTGTATAGGGAGGAAGGGAGCAGGCCGAATCGCCTGAATGGACACCGGCTTCTTCGATATGCTCCATGATTCCCGCCACGACCACGGTTTCGCCGTCCGAAATAGCATCGGCATCGACTTCGATGGCATCGGCCAGGTACTTGTCGATCAAGACCGGATGATTGGGCGACGCCTTGACTGCGGAATGCATGTACTCCAGCAAGCCGGCTTCATCATAGACAATCTGCATCGACCGGCCACCCAACACATACGACGGACGGACCATGACCGGATAGCTGATCCGTCCGGCGATCTGCACCGCTTCCTCGATGGATCGGGCGATTCCGCTTTCCGCCTGCCGTAACCCCAACCGATTGAGAAGTTCCCGGAACCGCTCTCGATCTTCCGCCAAATCGATCGCATCAGGACTGGTCCCGAGAATCTTCACACCGGCTTTCGAGAGCGGAAGTGCGAGTTTCAACGGCGTCTGCCCCCCAAACTGCAAGACCACACCGAGCGGCCGCTCACGATGCACAATATTGAGAACATCTTCGTGCGTCAGCGGCTCAAAGTACAATCGATCGGAAGTATCGTAATCCGTGCTTACCGTTTCGGGATTGCAGTTGACCATAATCGTATCGACCGCTTCTTCCCGAAGCGCCATAGCCGCATGGACACAGCAGTAGTCAAACTCGATCCCTTGTCCGATTCGATTCGGGCCTCCACCAAGAATCACGACCTTTTGTCGGTTTGATGGCCGGGCTTCACACTCCCTGCCGTAGGTGGAATAGAGATACGGTGTCTGCGACTCGAACTCAGCAGCACTGGTATCAACTCGTTTATAGGTGACCCCGCGTGCCCCTGGTTGTGTCCGTGCGGTCTGAACCGCACCCGGCTCGCATCCTAGC
>JANPKE010000402.1:0-3060 GCA_031425875.1 Nitrospirota bacterium | reverse complement strand
CTCATCCTCAAAGATGGGGTTGTGGTGCGGACGGTCATTGGTCGTCAGGGTGAGACCGCGCTCTTCGCCCAAGAGCAGGTCGGTGCACGGGCCGTGCAGCAGGGTCCGTGACGTCGGATCAGCGAACAAACGACCTGGAGGTGTCCTTCAACAGTGCGAGCAAGGCCGTGGAATCCCGATCTACCATCTGGGCATAACTTGCCTGGGCGGCGGAGAAAAATGCCGGTTGGTGAGCTTCCGCAACTCCCAGCAACCTGCTCATCGATGCCAGATATTCTCCTCGTCCTGCCGCCAGATCCTGCTGCAGATTCGCGTGATTAAACGAGATAAACGCGGTGGCTTTAAAGTCCGGCTTAATTTGGCCATCTTCGCTCCACCAGGCAGCTCCTGACGTGGTGCCGGTGATGTTGGATGTCGTGTCGGTCGTTTGATTAATGGTGGCTTTCAGGGTGCAACCCGTTGTGCCAAGTATCAGGCTTGCACCGATGGCTGCTATATTTCGAAAAGATTTCCGCATGCAGTCCTCCCTCTTCAAGCAGGATCAAGATGTCTGAATGCCCACACTATATCATATGGTCTCTTAAGTTCAGCCGACTAGATGCCGATAGCGGAACGAGGCAAGGCTTATCCCTCATCGGTCGAGTAGGAGACCTCATATGCCAGTTCAGTCCCTAACATCCATCGATCCACATCACTTCTTCAATCTGCGCCAGCTATCCGATGCTGGGGGCCATCGACTGGATACAAGGGTGAGCGGCGTGGAAGTGTCCAACGATTTGTCCGGGCGTCTTGCGGTGACGACAGCGGAGGGGGATCGGATTACCCTTACCGCAGATCTTGCAACCGATTTTCGATCCGGGAGCCATATTTCCCAGGTGGCAGACGATCGGACAACAGGGAAAGTTGACGCGAAGTATACACACTACGCCGTCCAACGAGAGCTCGGCATAGCCGTGGATGGAGATCTCAACAAGGAAGAGCTGCACGACCTGAAAATCCTCTTCGGGAACATTGCGAACATCTTTCGTGGATTCTTTCAGGGACAGGATGAGGATGCCAGAGTTCATACCACCAAACTTGCGGAAGGGTTCACAGGGTTGGACTCACTCTCCAGTCTCGATTTGACTGTCGAGGTTGTTCGATCGGTGGCAGTGGGGCAGTGTCACACGTTACCCCGGGTGGGGCGCCAGGGACGGTTGCGGCGATCCCGCAACCGTCCAACGGTACCACGGCGCCCACCCCGTCATCGGACTCGCCTGATGGAACCCATCTCACTGTTCCGGTGAAAGACGCGCAACTCGCATCACTCATTCAGCAAGTCCTCGATGCACTGAAGAACGCGAAGGTCGAGTTAGATAAGATCCGCAAGTATCTGCCGGACTTCTTCGAAAAGTTGCGGGAGGATCTGGCGAAGGAACGTCGAGGCGAGCAAGAGACCAAGGTTGATGACCAGGATCATTCACTACCTCAAGTATCAGATGAGGTCGACTCACCGACAGCCAGTAACAGCCTCCTTGTGGCCTATCGAACAGTCACCGAGACATCACTCTCACTGTCGATCCAGAGTTAATCCAATACCACTCGTTCATGGCCGATGTCGAGCCGTCGAGGGCGAAGTCGAACATGCCGGCTTCGCCCTCTGTGGGGTCATCTAGTTCGTCTACTTATCTGCATGCGAATGTCGCCGATGTTCCAGCCGGTCAGACTCGGCAGAGTTTGAGCCTCTCGTTCATACCGTTCACGCAACTGTTGTCGATAGGCAGTTGCAGCTGGACAGTCCCCCGTGCCTATCCAGGAGTGACGGAGCACATACAGAGGGATCTCCTGCGCTTCGGTAACCGGACCGTTCGGTAGTTGGTCGTTTCAACGCGGCCCTGTCTCGTCAGGACATAGATGAAGAGTTCCTGAGCCCCCTCCGCATTCACGGTACCCAGCCGGATCGGCAGTATGAACTTCGGCGACTCGAAGGCGATCTGCAGCGGCCGCAGGTGTGTAAAGCCGAGCTTTGATTGCTCAACCAGGTTTACCCTGGCCACAAACAACTTCATATTCTGCTTTAAGTAACTCTGAAGAACTGTTGATGTGCCATATGGAATGCGGAATCCATTTTCACTGACCCACGTTTCAAGGCCGTAACTCTCCTTAGCTGACAGAATCAGGATGTCGTATTCGCCGACGGTATACTGTGCTTCGACGGTCACACCCAGCGCTTTTGTCTCGCTCTTGTTTTGCCGGAGCCGATGCTGGCCCCATGCCCTTAACGGAACCCATTCGGTCCTCCATCGGCTCGTAACGTCGGCAGGGGTTGTCGTCGCAGTATTCCACGAGCTGTGGTGCTGAATAGTCGGCCAAGTGCTTCAACACGGCCGGATCGCGGGCCGTTGCCGTGGATATCAAACCGCCACTTCATGCTTCAGCCGTAACAAGCATAATTTTACGTCCCATCACCTTTCCTCCCTTGCTGAGGGTCATGCGTTGGCCTATGATTGAATGCTATGAGTCACCCCCTAGATTTTGTCACCGTTGAAGGACTTCTTGCCTATGGTCGGGCTCTCGCTCGACGAGCGTCGGAGCGTGGACTCGTCCAACCTCCACCAAGAAAATCGTCCGGCAATGACGCTGATCGTGTCCACGCCAAGATGGAGCAACTCCGCTCGTTCGTCGAACGCTCCAAGACTGGTTTTGCAACTGCCGAAGCGTATCAGTCAGCACGGGAAATCCTCATCGATGATCAGCTAGTATTCTTTGCCGCATGGAACGCTCTTCTGGCGGAAGGCTCGCTGCAGCCGCTGTTCCGAGCTACGATCGGGTCGGTGGCTAAACCGACGTATCGGCGCCCGGTCGCCATCGTGCCTCGTGCGCAGCTGACACCTACGCTGGCGGAAGGTCGCATTGTTCTGGAATTGGGCGACGACCGGTTTTGGTTGTTGCCGCGAGATCTTGCCGACCGGACGCTGTTCTTTACGATGCGCCACGGTGTGTCACAGATCGACAGCAAGACCCATCGCGTCGGATGTCGCTTGCCGAATCAATTGGATCCAGAACGAGGTGTCGCCAAAG
>JANPKE010000401.1:0-8471 GCA_031425875.1 Nitrospirota bacterium | reverse complement strand
GAGAACTGACTGAACCAACCAACCTTTCATTGACGCTCCTATTCATGGTTGTGTATAACCAAAGCGTTTGAGAATTTCTTTACGAGGATCGCTATGTATGCACGTGAATTTCATGACGGTGCCAAAGACGGCTTAGAAGCGCTCGAGCCGCTGGACCCAGACAAGATTGCCTCGTTCAGCGATCTGCTCGAAGCGATGGGCAAGACTGCGTTCGGGGGGCGGCATCTCGGACACGCGTTTGATGTACTGTGGGAGATGATCGAGGACCCTGACTGCCATGTTGTGATGACCTTGTCTGGTGCGATGACAATTGCCAAGATGGGGAAGATCATCACGAAGATGATCGATGAAGGCATGGTGCAATGCATCATTTCGACTGGGGCGTTAATGGCGCATGGTCTCAGTGAGTCGGTCGGCAAGACGCATTATCGCCACGATCCCGCGATGAGTGACGAAGAGCTCTTTCGGAAAGGGTACAATCGCGTCTACGACACGCTTGAGATGGAATCGAATTTGAATTATGTCGAGCACGTCGTCGCGCAAACATTGAAGCGCCTTGATCAGGATCAGCCACTTTCGTCGGCTGTCCTCACGAGGGAGATTGGGAAGACGCTGGCGGAGGAGTTAGACAGCGACGGAATTCTGAAAAGCGCCTACTTGAAAAAGGTGCCGGTCTATATCCCGGCGTTCACTGACTCGGAAGTGGGGCTGGACATGGGAACCTGGGCGATGGCTCGGGAGGTCGATCGAGCCCGAGCTCAGGTCGGGCCCGGGAGAGATCTGGACATTTTACGAACGATCCATCAATCGTGTCCCTCATTCAATCCGTATCTCGATCTCAACAGCTATGCCGACCATGTCCTTTCCGCTAAACGACTTGGAATTTTCACGATCGGCGGAGGGGTTCCTCGGAACTGGGCGCAACAGGTTGGGCCATACATTGAAATCGGTAATCTTCGGTTGGGTCTGAACGTGAAGCCGCCCCGATTTCATTACGGGGTGCGAATTTGTCCTGAACCGGATTACTGGGGTGGGCTTAGCGGCTGTACGTATCAAGAGGGGCTGTCCTGGGGAAAGTTTGTGACTCCCAAAGACGGTGGGCGATTCGCTGAAGTCTTAAGCGATGCCACGGTTGTCTGGCCTTTATTGATGATGGGAATTCTGGAGCGAAAGAAGGCCGGCGCGGTGCGTCGCCCATGAATCGAGTGGTAGGTCGACGATCGGTTCAGTTGTTCGTATGCGGCGCCCTGCTGTGGTCTTCCTCGGTCCTGGCCGGGCCTTCATCTGAAACCGACGTGCGGATCAGAGGGCAAGCCAACGCACCTGTGACCATGATCGAATATTCTGATTTCACATGCGGGTATTGTGTGAAATTTTTCAAACAGACGTGGCCACGGATTCAAGCTCGTTATGTCGACACGGGGAAAGTTCGATTTATCTACCGCGATTTTCCACGCGGAGATCAAGGTTCCGGGGTAGATGCGGCGATGGCCGCCCGATGTGCCGGTGTACAAGGGCAGTATTGGGCGATGCATGATCGATTGTTTGCCGAAGGGGGTCACTTGGGCAAGCCAGTCTACCTTCGCCATGCTGCGGCGCTTAGTTTGGATCAGCCCGCGTTTGAGCGCTGTGTGAACGAGGGGCGGTATACGAAGGCGATTTTTGAAGATCGCCAGGAAGCCAACCAATGGGGGTTTCACGGAACTCCGGGGTTCATCCTTGTGCGAACGGCCAGTGAGCCGACAAACAAAGAGCCTGCGGTAGCGATCCCTGGAGCCTTTCCATTCGAGATGTTCGCAGAGGAAATCGATCGGCTTCTGGCGGGTGAGAAAAAATAGCTGAACTGCGCCGGAGCCGCGTGAATCTTTGCGCGTGCTGTTGACATCGGCACGCAGGTACGATAGTCCTCTCCGACAATAAAGGTAGGGTGCCTCTATGGATTCGATGCAATCGTTCTGGCCCGTTTCCCATCGCGCTGACGACTTCTGGGTTTGTATGTCGTGCCTGACCGAAGTCTTCTATAGAAAAGTTCCGATGCCGGACTGTCCGTCGTGTCACGGAGTATCGACCTATGAGGGCTTTACCGTGGAGGCGATCCGCGATTGGGGCACGGAAGAACTGATCGGCAAGGCCATTGCCGCACAAGAAGCAGCCACAGTTGCTCAACCTGCCGCTGAAGCCGCTGCGCCGGTTGAAGCAGCGGACTAACACCAACCTCGTCATAGACTCCAGCGAGTCCTCCAGTGCAAGAATCCCGTCCGTTCCTCGTGCATGGCCAATGGAAATCAGGCGAGTGCTTGGCCCCGGTCGTTGACCCGTTCACCGGAAAACTCATTGCCCAGGTCACCCAAGCGACGGAATCGGATGTCGATGAGGCCATCGCGTCCACGTGCAGTGCGGCTACCACCATGGGCCAGCTTCCGGCGCATGCCAGATACAACATTCTCCAGCAGATCGCAGCCCTACTCTATCGACGCCGAGATGAGGTCGCGCAGACCATCACGGCGGAGGCCGGTAAGCCGATCACCGACGCGAAGCGGGAAGTCAGCCGGGCAATCCAAACCTTCACGGTCGCCGCCGAAGAGGCACGTCGCATTCCCGGGGAGGTCGTCCCGCTGGATTGGACGCCCGGTTTCGATACGCACCTTGGCATGCTCCGCCGATTTCCGATCGGTCCGATTCTCGGCATTACCCCCTTCAATTTTCCGTTGAACCTTGTGGCGCACAAAGTAGCGCCGGCGCTCGCCGCCGGTAATCCGATTCTCATCAAGCCGGCGCCTCAAACCCCGTTGACGGCGTTGCTCCTCGGAGAGATCGCGCTTGAAGCGGGACTTCCTCCGGGCGGGCTCAACGTGGTGCCCTGCGACAATGCCCTTGCCGAGCGGATGGTGGTCGATCCGCGATTCACGTTGCTGAGCTTCACCGGAAGTGCCTCGGTGGGATGGATGCTGAAGGCAAAATGTGGGAAGAAAAAAGTCACACTCGAACTTGGCGGTAACGCCGGTGTGATCATCGAGCCCGATGCCGATCTTGAACTGGCGGCCCAGCGTTGCGCGGCGGGCGGATTCGGGTATGCCGGCCAGACGTGCATTTCGGTGCAGCGGGTGTTCGTGCATCATTCGGTCGCCGATGTGTTTACGACCAAGTTGCTCATGTATGTCGCTCGATTGAAGGTGGGAGATCCTGCCGACGAAACGACGAGCATCGGCCCCCTCATCGATCATGCGGCTGCTCAGCGCGTGGAGGGCTGGATCGGGGAAGCGGTTGCGGAGGGGGCGCGTGTGTTGCTGGGGGGAAAGCGGAGGGGCTCGCTCGTCGAAGCGACGGTGTTGTCGAACGTGAAGCCCGATATGAAAGTTTCGTGTCAGGAGGTGTTTGGGCCGGTCGTGACCGTGACGCCGTATCGTCAGCTCAGCGAGGCTGTGGCGCTGCTCAATCAATCGGCCTATGGATTGCAGGCCGGTCTTTTTACGCAGGACATCAACAAGATTTTTTACGCCTTTCGGCATCTGGAAGTCGGTGCGGTCTTGGCGAATGAAATTCCCACGTTTCGTGCCGATCATATGCCCTACGGCGGGGTGAAAGACTCCGGATTGGGACGCGAAGGGGTTCGTGCTGCGATCGACGATATGACTGAGCCGCGCATGCTCATCTTGAATTTAAAAGACCTCCCTAATTTACCCGAAAAAAGTGTCTAGAAGATATTGCGAAGCCAGTCCAATCTTGCTACAACAAGCGCCTGATACAGCAGGTGATCTGGTCCGGTTTGTTTGTCTGGCTGGTCGATTGGGAACACGTCACCAAACAACCTTCGAACAACCAGAGAGACCGATTACCAGACGAAAGGGAAAATGATGGTACCTAAGCATATGTTTTTAACGAGAGGAGTGGGGGTCCACAAGGAAAAGCTGACCTCCTTCGAGGAAGCGTTGCGCAGCGCCGGTGTGGCCTACTGCAACCTCGTCAGCGTGTCGTCCATTCTCCCGCCCCATTGCAAGGTTGTTCCCAGAAAGCGTGGGGAGCAACTGTTGAAGCCTGGAGAGATTACGTTTTGTGTTATGGCCCGATCCGAAACCAACGAACGCAATCAGCTGGTTTCAGCCTCCGTCGGTCTAGCGAAGCCCACCGACCTCGGCACGTATGGTTATCTCTCCGAGCACCATGCCCATGGTGAGACGGACGAGGAGACCGGAGAGTATACGGAAGATCTGGCCGCACAGATGCTGGCTACGACCTTAGGCGTCGAGTTCGACCCGAATGTGGCTTGGAAAGAGCGTGAACAAGTGTTCAAGATGGGTGGGAAAATCGTAAAGACCCAGAATATCACCCAGTCGGCCGTCGGGAAGAAGGGGAAGTGGACGACGGTCATTGCATTGGCGGTCTTCATCCCACCGGAAAATGTGCCCACCCGGTCACGCAGGTAAAGGCTTGTCGGTCGTGACTCTATTCATACCGCTTCAGCCGTTGGTCTCATCAAGAGAAGCATGCCCATGACGCTTCCCGTCGGTTGGGAGGGGCCCGACCATAACTTCCTGGGCATCGACGAACCCTGGTGTCATCCGGACCAAGCGGGTGTCTACGTTCTGCCTGCTCCTTACGAGCACACCTCCAGCTATATCCGCGGATCGGACCACGGCCCCTCCGCCATTTTGGAAGCCTCGTCCCAGGTTGAATTCTACGACGAACAACTCGGGACTGAACCGTTTCAAGAATGGGGCGGGATTGCGACGGCTTCACCGCTCGATCTCAAAGGGAGCGTTGACCGCGCGGCAGTCGACGCCATTGAAGCGTTTGTCTCCCCGCATGTCGGAACTGGGCGATTTCTCATTACGCTGACGGGTGAACACACCGGCGCCTTGGGAGCGATCCGGGCCCATGCGAAGCGGTATCCGCAGATGACCGTGGTGCAGATCGATGCCCATGGAGACCTACGGGAGGCCTATCAAGGCAATCCGTTCAGCCATGCCAGCGTCATGGCGCGGGTAGTGGACGATGGATTACCATTGGTGCAGGTAGGCATCCGATCGATCAGCCGGGAAGAGGTCGCTCGTATCGACGCCACGGACCGGATCAAGACGTTTTTTGCGGCGACGATCCTTGATCCATCCGGTCCGTACGAAGGCCACGCATCGAACTGGATACCAGATGTGGTCGCGGCCTGCCGAACGCCCGTGTACCTCACATTCGACTGTGATGGGCTGGATGCGTCCATCGTGCCAGCCTTGGGCACTCCCGAGCCGGGTGGGCTTGGGTGGTACGATACCCTCAACCTCATCACCGCGTTGGCCAACGGGCCTGGCATCGTCGGGATGGATGTCAGCGAGATTGCCCCTATCGAAGGATTCGTGGCGCCGCAATTTTCCATCGCACGGTTGATCTATCGCATACTCGGTCGCATCAGGGCCGGCCGTCGCGTACACTAACAGTCAACATCACACGTTATTCCCCCCATCTTTGCGTGGCTCGAACTATCCGCATCAATAAGTTCTTCACGGAACAGGGGATCTGTTCTCGGCGCGAAGCGGACCGCTTGGTCGAGTCGGGAATCATCACGATCAACGGCCGGGAGGCCAAACTCGGCGACCAGGTCGAGTTAAGCGACGTCATTGCCCGAGCGGGCCGTGTTATTCCGTGGGGGAAGCCGACTCTCTATATCAAGTACCATAAGCCGGTCGGTGTGACGACGACGAGCGAATCGCATGTCACGCGCAACATCGTTGCGGAGATCGGGCACCCGGAACGGATTTTTCCGATCGGACGGCTGGACAAGGATTCGTCCGGCCTCATCTTGCTGACAAACGATGGGAACATTGTGAACGAGATTCTCCGCGTCGAATTTGGACATGAACGGGAGTACCTCGTGCAGGTCGATCGTCCGTTTGACCAAGCATTCCTGGATCGCATGGCCAGCGGAGTCGTCATTCTCGGAAGCGTCACGAGGCCCTGTCGGATGGCGCGTGTCGGACGCGATCAGTTTCGCATTGTTCTGACCGAGGGTCGGAACCGGCAGATCAGGCGCATGTGTCACGCGCTTGGCTATCGCGTGACCACGCTGCACCGGACGAGGATCATGCACATAACCGTTGAAGGGCTGCGCGTCGGTGAGTGGAAAGAGCTCGCAAGTCAGGAGCGAGAACAACTCCTGCAAGCTGTGGGGCGGTCTCACATATGATGGATCTCGTCTTGAGAGCAGTCAAGAACGCCGCTGGCGGACTTTTCGACAGCCTGTTTTTAGCCGAGTAGTTCTTGTCGAGCGGTCCGAACGAGAGCAAGGACGGCCGGGTGCTTCAGCCGTCGCTCGGCCGTGATGGCGTAGAAATGCTGCTTGAGGCCATCCAATTGTCCAACCACTCGCACCCGATACTGGCGGCAGATCTCCTTCTCGATCACCGACACACCGGGGAATATTCCGTATCCGTCTTGGCCGAATGCCTTTAAGGTCGCACTGTCGTCGAACTCCCCCACGATGTTCGGACGCAGCCCATGGTTGACCAGCCATTGGTCGACCAGCCGCCGAAGCACGGCATTGGATGTAGGGAGGAGCAGAGGTGCGCTGTTTAACGATTGCGGAAATCCCGGACGATATTGTGCCGTCAGCTTCGCCGTTGCAAACAGCGTGATTCCTGATTCGCCCAAGGGATGGCTGTAGGTGTGTTCCTTGATGCTCGATGGGGCTGGTGTGTCGGCGATGACGAGATCCAATCGATGGGCCGTCAGATCGGTCAAGAGTTGGAGCAGTTTGTCTTCTTGGCAGATCAAACGGGTCGGTCGGTACAGTTTCAGGGCGGACTTGAGGAGTTGGGTCGCCAGCGGTTTTGGGACGGCGTCCGCGATACCCACGACCAGCCGGGCAGGATGCCCATTCGTCTGCCCTTTGACCGTGTTCATCAGCTCTTGCCCGGTCGAAAAGATGTCTTCGGCGTACTTGAACACCAGATGTCCCATCTCCGTCAACGCCAGCCGTCGCCCGGTTCGGATGAACAACTTCTCCCCCAAGGTATTTTCCAACTGACAGATCTGTCCACTGATCGTGGGTTGGGCCAGGCGGAGTTCTTCACACGCTTTCGTCATGGTGCCGTGCTTGGCGACAGACCAGAAATACAAGAGATGATGATAGTTCAACCAATCCATGCGGCTCTATCCGGTAAGTTTGGATGCGCTACTATACATCGAAATTACCGATATCTCCAATCTGCTTTATCTATTTTTAAAAAAGAAGGGGAGGTTGTTAGTGTTGGCGCCGTCCGCCGAATGTATACGAGAGGAGCATCCCTCATGATCGCTCTGGTATTGGCCCTTGTGACTCTCCTGCCAATGACCGCACTGGCGGAACAGATTCATGATTCCAGCGCATTGAAAGCCCAGTCGACGCGCACTGCTCCACTGAGCATCAGTGAAGTGCTGGCTCGCATCGAATTGACGCATCCGCTGCTTCGTGCGATGGGGGCCGAGCGAGCGAAGGCACGGGCGAAAATCCTAAAGGCGCTCGGGGCCTGGGAACCGCAGGTCAAGAACTATATACAGACCGAACGTTATAATACGTGGAATCTCACGACGGCTTTCGACATTCCGAGTCAACATACGGCGGGATATGCCGACAGCACGGTCCAGGTCGGGCATCCCTGGGGCTTCACGGTCGAAGGTGGGCTCCGCAGCGGCTTCGGGGATCGCGGCAACTCCAGGATTGCTTATCCCCCTGATGTACTGGCCACCTATTCTCAGCAGCATTTCTACTATGGCGGGTCGTTCCACCTGCTTCGAGGCTTCATGGTCAATGAGGAGAACGCTCAGTTTCAACAGGCCGAACTCGCGGGGCCGCAAGCGGAGATCAAGGTGGCGCAGAAACGGCAGGATCTCTACCTGGCCGGGGCCGTGCAGTACTGGGATTGGCAGGTCGCCGTCAGGCAAGCCGAGATGGTAAAGCGTGCCTTGGCCGTTGCCGAAGACCGCCTGGTCCAGGTGGAAGGGCTCGCCAAGGGCGGGAAGGTCTCGCCGCTCGATGTCGTCGAGGTGAACCAAGAGGTTCAGAAGCGGCGAGAGGCTGCCATCGCCGCCCAGCGGAAGGTGGAATATGAGCAGTACAAACTGTCCCTCTTTCTCTGGGAGAACGGCGAGCCGGTGACTCCGCGACCGGAATGGGCGCCGGAATTTCAGGGCGAAACGCCGCTTCCGACTAAGGAGGAGGTCGAGGCCTATAAACAAGAGGCGAAAGAAGCACGGCCGGAAGTGCGGGAGCTCTACGTCGAAGCCAAGATAAACAATATCGACATCAAGCTCGCCAAGAACAAGCTACTCCCGTTGTTGGATCTTGAGGGGGGGCCGACCAAGGGTGTTGCGGACTGGGTTGTGGGACTCGGGTATCGGGTCGGCCCCCCCTCAAGATCCAACAACGGGAGCAGTTTGTTCTTGGCGAGTTTGATGTCGATATTGTTTATCTTGGCTTCGATGTAGAGCTCCCGCACTTCCGGCCG
>JANPKE010000400.1:0-2111 GCA_031425875.1 Nitrospirota bacterium | reverse complement strand
CGGGACGTTCCCGTTGTACATCACGTGCGGCGTGTCGAGTTATCTGTATGCGCAGACGCGGTTGCCGCTGTACAGCCAAGCCACATCGTTCCCGTTGGTCGCGGCGGTGGTGGGGCCGATGTTCATTCTCCCGAACGTGGGACTCAACGAGTGGGGCCATGCGTTCTGGTTTGTGGATGAGCTGTTTGCGGCGCCGTTGCATTGGGGCTTTGTGACGTTGGGTTGGTGCGGGTTGTTCGGAGCGGCGGGGGGCGTGGCGGCGCAGATCGTGAGCCGGATGTCGAATCTGGCGGACGTGATCTGGAACAACGCGCCCAAGGCCATTCTCGATCCGTTCCCCAGCCAGGTGGGCCCCGGGTCGAAGTCGGTCTACTAGTCGATAGCAGTAGTGGTGTGAGGATTCGGCCCGGAACTCCCTTGAGGGGTTCCGGGCCATTTTGTTTCTGCCTTACTGCTATGATCTTGCGTATAGCCTGCTAACCTGTACTGTCCCCTTGCACCAGGTATTTCTTCCCGCCTAGAATATTCTTACTACGGTATGAGGAGCTACTGGCTGACAGTGGTCTGTAAGAATAGTGCGTTGCAACGTGGCGTATTTGAGTCTCGAGACTGTGAAGGCTCTTCTTGAGAGAGTTTGGATTTTGATCTGTTGCTAAGCGTGTAATTGAGAGTGCTTACTTAGGAAGGAGGAGTTCCATGTCTGGTGAACGCACCTGTCCAGCTTGCAACAGTGATAAGGCGCAACGTATCAGGGACATTCTCGAACAATGGCCGTCTGCCAAAGAGTTGACCGGCTTTCCGACATCGTATCTCCCGCCAAAGGTCCCCTGGGCCTATCTTCAGGGATTTCTGCTGGGGGTTCCCGTGTATGTGGGCATTCTGCTGACCATTGGTTCCCCCCAAGGGTCGGAAACAGAGATGGCGATGGCAGAGATCCTCTCGTCTGCAGGCTTATTGGTGGTATGGGTTGGATATGGGAGGCTAAAAACCAAGACCTATACTGAGAGGCTGAGTGAATGGAAGGATACTATTGCGTCGAAGTTCCTGTGCCGGAAATGCAGTCATGCGTTTGAAGGATAGGCTCCTCACGGGAGTCGTAGTCGGTATCTGGCTTACTTGTGATGGAGTCAGCGTCGCATCTGGTGAGACGAGATGGGTACCAATTGAGGATGCGTATCAAACGCCCAGCCTATATACGGTGTATGTTGATCCTGACTCCATAAGTTTGGGTGGAAGCGTTGTAGTGTTAAGGCAATTGACGGACTATCTGTGGATGCAAGGGAATGCGGGGTTTGGACGATTCGGACCGGGGCCTCATCGGTTTTTCTCGACTGTGACTCGCAAAGAACTCGATTGTGCTAACAAACGAGTGCGATTGCTTGCCTTTACTGAGTTTTCACACCACATGGGAACTGGTCGACCGGCAGAGGGCTCTGTAGACCAGAGTCAGTGGCTCCCTATCGAACCAGCCAGTATTAATGAAGGGCTGTGGAAGGTCGCCTGCAGTCAGCACTAGCCAAGCGCCCTATCTTGTTTTTTAGTTCGATAGATTCAGCCAGGTCTGTAACGGAAAAAGGAGACGGTAGGCGGTGTTTAGTCGGAATGATATTGTTGTCCCCAAGGGAATGTGAGCCTTTCAATGTCGTCTCTGGCTCATCTGATCATTCCGTTTTCTGGAGAACTTCCGGCCCGCGCCGCACAATACCCTTGTAGAGCAGAGGTCTGGGCCGGAGATTCTTGTAGCGGTTCGATCAGTGCGAGCCGTCTACCAGCGATCGCGCTTTCCACCGGGACGGCCACCACCGCCCCCACCACCGAATCCACCACCACCGCCGCCAGAACGCTCCATTGGTTTCGCTTCATTGACCGTGAGCGTGCGGCCACCCATCTCTGTGCCATTCAGCGCTGTGATCGCGGCTTGCGCTTCCGCATCCGAGGACATCTCCACGAAACCAAATCCACGCGACTGTCCCGTGAACTTATCCGAGATGATCTTTGCCGAGGCCACCGTGCCATGCGCCCCGAATGTGTCAGACAGTTGCTGCTCGGTCGCCGAATACGGCAACCCACCGACGTAAAGCTTTGAACCCATCTTGGGGTCCTCCTGTGAT
>JANPKE010000399.1:0-5682 GCA_031425875.1 Nitrospirota bacterium | reverse complement strand
GTCTGCAAATCCGGGCCACCTCAGTGCGACCCCATCCATCTACTTGTCTATCATGTGGGAAAAGGTTTAGGCTGAATTGCTACTTAGCATCTCGGCTAGGGGTGACTACAAGCCGGTATTGCCTACGCTGAGATCCCGAGGCGAGGGCTCCGTGATGGCGACGCCACGAAAGTTTCAGAAGAGACAGATTCCTACTAAGGTCGACGTCAAAAACAAGAGTGCCAAGCGACGACCTGTGAAAGCCACGCTGCCTCGGGCGCAATCGATTCCCTCGACAGACCTGCCTACAGAACAGCCAGAGAGAACCACAACATTCACAGGACTACACGATCAGGCGGTGGAGCTGCTACGGGTGACCAAGCAGGATGTCGCGGCTATGCCGGTCAAGGATGTGCAACAGCTCGTGCACGAATTCCAAGTCCGTCAGATCGAGCTGGAGATGCAGAATGAGGATCTGCGCCGAACCCAAGTTGTAATCGAAGTGGCCAAGCACCGCTATAAGGATCGCTATGCGGCTCTCTACGATTTTTCCCCGGCAGGCCATCTCACGCTGGATACGTCCAGTATGATTGTGGAAGCGAATCTGAGGGCCGCGACGCTGCTCGGCATCAACCGGCAGGAGCTGATCGGGCAATCGGTCGCGCGCTTCATTACACCGGATAGTTGCCTCGTCTTTTATCGCCATTGTCATGAAGTTCTGAAGTCAGGCACGCGGCAAACCTGCGAGGTGCAGCTCCTGAAAGAATCCGGCCCCTCTTGTTGGGTCTATCTTGAAAGCGTCACGATGCCTGAGGAGTCTGGGCGTATCACCCGTTGGCGGACGGCGATGCTGGACATGAGCAGTTGGAAACGGGCGGAGCTGGGGAAAACTCGGCTCATTGAGGACCTGACTCGATCCCAACAACACTTTCAAACTCTCTTCAACTGGACTCCCTCTGCTGTCGGGATCAGTACAGTCGCGGAAGGCCGATTTATCGATGTGAATGAAGCGTTCAGCCGGCTGACCGGGTACAAGCGGGAAGAAGTGATCGGCCGTACGCCCATAGAATTGGGCTTGTGGGCAGATCCAACGGAACGCGCGACTCTGATCCGAGAAATTCAGGAACAGGGCCATCTGCATAATCGGGAAGGACTGCTCCGGACCAAGTCGGGAGAGATTCGCTCTCTCATGGTTTCCGTCGATTCGATCCAATTTGAGGCCACTCCTTGCCTGATCTACCTGGCCCATGACATTACCGAGCGTAAACGGGCGGATGAGACCATGCGTCTGGCGAAATTCTCGGTAGAGCGGGCCGCTGACGCCGTGTATTGGGTCGATCCACAGGCCAGGATTTTCGATGTGAACGAGGCGGCCAGTCTCATGTTGGGTTATTCGAAAGAGGAGTTGTGTACCATGACCGTCCACGATCTGAATCCCGACTTTCAGGCGGACATGTGGCCCGGGTTTTGGGCAGAAACTCAGCGGGGCGGGACCATGGTGATTGAGACGGCCCATCGGGCAAAAGACGGTCGGCTGATTCCCATCGAGGTGAGTGTCAATTTTCTGGCCTACGAAGGCAAGGAATATCACTGTGCGTTCGTGCGCAACATCACCGAGCGGAAGCGGGCAGAGGAGAAAGTCCATCAGTTAGCGGATCGATTGAAGCTAGCCACCAGCGCGGCACAGATCGGGGTGTGGGACTGGAACATCCTGAATGACGAATTGGTCTGGGACGACCGGATGTTTGCTCTCTATGGAGTGAAGAAAGAGAACTTTGGCGGCGCCTACGACGCCTGGCTGGCTGCTGTGCATCCTGACGATCGGGCGCGATGCGAGGGGGCGATTCAACAGGCCATGCGCAAGGAGAGGCCGTACGACATCGAATTTCGCATCTGCTGGCCCAATGGCACAGTTCGTGTCATCAAGGCCGATGGGCAGGTGATATGGGATACGGATGGCACTGCGCTGCGCATGACGGGCGTAAACTATGACATCACCGAGCGTAAACGGGCTGAGTACGAACTACGGGGATCCGAGTCGTTCATCACGTCCGTGGTGGAGAACCTGCCCAACATGATCTTTGTGAAAGATGCAAAGGATCTAAGATTCGTCCGCTTTAACAAAGCCGGCGAAGATTTGCTGGGCTACTCCCGCGAGGTCCTGATCGGCAAGAGCGACTACGAAATGTTCCCAAAAGATGAAGCGGACTTCTTCACTGTAAAAGACCGTGAGGTCTTGGAACTCGGTGGTGTGCTAGACATTCCCGAGGAATTGATCGACACGAAACATCACGGCCAGCGTATTCTTCATACCAGAAAGATCCCCATTTATGACGAGAAGGGGGAACCGCGGTACCTATTGGGCATCTCCGAAGACGTCACGGATCTAAAACGGTTGGAATCCGCGAGGAAAGAAAGCGAGGAGCGATATCGAAACATTTTCGAGAACGCCGTTGGAGGGATCTTTCAAACCACGCTCGACGGGAAGTATGTCGCCGTGAATCCGGCGCTCGCCCGCATATATGGGTATGACTCGCCGGAAGACATGCTCGCCCTGATCACGGACATCACCAGCCAGATCTACGTCGACCCTGGACGTCGCGAAGAGTTCATTCGTCTGATGAAGGAACAGGAAGCAGTGACCGGCTTCGAGGCACTGGTGTACCGAAAGAACGGCAGCTTTATTTGGGTTTCCGAAAACGTGCGGGTGGTGCGCGATCCAGCCGGGACGCTTGTCGGGTACGAAGGCACGGTGGAAGACGTTACGGAACGCAAACGTGGGGAAGCACGATTGCGTGCTACATTGGAGGAACTCCGCATGTTAAGCGGACGACTCGCCACGGTGCGGGAAGAGGAACAAACCCGCATTGCCCGCGAGCTGCATGATGAGCTTGGCGTTGGGCTGACGTGCTTGAAGGTTGACCTCTCCCGTCTGCGCACGATCATGGGCGAGCGGCACGGGGCAAAGGTTCGCAAAACAATGGAGGACAAGATCAGGTCGATGGTAGAGCAGGTCGATGCCACGATTGCCTCTGTGCAACGAATCGTGACTGAGTTGCGGCCTAGGATACTGGATGAGCTCGGCTTGGTCGCGGCGATTGAGTGGCAATGTCAAGATTTTCAACAGCGCATCGGTATTCCCTGCACCTGCGTCAGCAGCGCGGACGATATCGCCATGGAACCGGAACAGGCCACGTCGCTGTTCCGCATTTGCCAGGAAGCTCTCACGAATACGGCCAGACATGCCCAGGCCACGGCTATCCAGGTGCTGATACAACAGTTGGACAACAATCTGCTGCTCGCCATTCAGGATGATGGAGTGGGGATCTCTCGTGAAAAACTCACCGAGTCAACCTCGTTGGGTCTGTTGGGGATGCGCGAACGCGCCGCAAGTCTTGGTGGACAGGTGACGATTGCCGGCTCGCCCGGGAAAGGCACGACGGTGACGGTTCGAATACCTCTATCGAGCAGCACATAACTGATTGCAAACAGTTGGAGGCGATTGGCCGCGCGCTTATCAGTGGCCGCTCTTGGTACCCCGATGCTGAACATTCTGATCGCCGAGGATTATCCGCTCTTTCGGCTTGGCGTCAAGGAGCTGCTGACGGACGGTCTGGAAGCCGTCAAGGTCGGGGAGTGCGACAACGCCCACGACCTCTTCGACCTGGTCCAGCGCAACAAATGGGATGTCCTCATTCTGGATATCAGCATGCCCGGCAACACCGGGACCGAAGCACTCAAACACGTAAAGAAAGTCTGTCCAACACTGCCCGTCATCGTGCTGACCATGCACCCGGAGGATCAGTACGCTGTCCGCATGTTCAAGGCCGGGGCAGACGCCTATCTGACCAAGGCCAGCGCGCCGGAGGAGCTTGTCAAAGCCGTTAAGAAGGTGATCGCCGGCGGACAATATGTGAGCCAGCCCTTTAGTGAGAAACTTGTGCGCCTGGTTTTCCGGCAAACCGACCGGCTGCCCCACGAGATTCTGTCGGATCGCGAGTACGAAGTGATGCGGCTCATCGCGTCTGGCAAGACCGTCTCGGAAATCGCCGACAGCCTGCATTTAGGAATCACCACGATCAGTACCTACCGTGCCCGTGTTCTTGAAAAACTGAATCTCAAGAACAACGCTGAACTTATGCGCTACGCGGTGCAACAGGGGGTTGTGGAATAATATTTCTGAGTGCTGAGTATTGAGTTGCAACGGCATATGCACGTACAGTCCTGCCACCCTTTAGTCCTTGACCTCTGCCCGCTCCGGCTTCTGCGCTGAGCAGACAGCACTTTCATCTCAGCGCGTCTTCTCGCATCTGTCGTACAAACAACGACAGTGCTGTCGTTGATGATTCGACTTGAAAATCACGTTCCTGTCGATAGGGTCCCTAAGAGAATTCGGCTATACATCCCTGCCAGACACGCTAGTAACCTATCGTCTATTGCTATCTTTCACAGAAGGAGAATGTTATGGCAGAAACTACGAGGTATCATCTTTAGGTGTGGAAATAGGATCAAGGCGGCGTAGCCTTTCAGGTTGAGCCATCAACCAACGCCTCGGTTGGAGCCGAGGGGAAAGGATACGCCACCATGGGGAAGAGAACCAGCACCGAGACCGTCGAGTCAAGCGCCGTGTGTTATGACACGCTGGAGCAGTGGGCACGGGAGCACATCCAGCTCCAACTACAGAAACTCCTGGAGGAGGAAGTGACGACGTTCCTCGGCCGCGTCCGGCATGAGCGCCGCCGCACGGTGACCCTGGTCGATCCGCCCGCCGGCAGCCGAAACGGCTACGGGAAGCCGCGGCAGTTCTCAATGATGAACGGGACCGTCACGGTTCGTCGCCCGCGAGTGCGGGATCTCGCGGAACGGTTTGCGAGCAAGATCCTCCCGCTGTTCAAGCGGCGGACGACGGAAGTCGGCGTGCTGCTCCCGGAGCTGTACCTGCACGGGCTGTCCACCGGGGATTTCGACGTGGCGTTGCGCGGCCTGCTCGGCGAGGGTGCGCCGCTGTCGGCGAGTTCGATTCAGCGACTGAAGGCCCGCTTCGAGCTCGAGTACGAGACGTGGACCAAACAGGATCTGTCGGATCTGGAAGTAGTCTACTGGTGGGCCGATGGTCTCTACGTGAAGGCGGGTATCACGGACCGTAAGAGCGCCCTCCTCACGATTGTCGGTGCACTGACGACGGGGGAGAAGATCGTTGTGGCCTGCGAGAGCGGCGAGCGGGAGAGCAAGGACTCGTGGCTGACGGTGCTGCGCCACCTGCGGGAGCGCGGATTGAAGTTTCCGCGACTCACGGTGGCTGACGGTCACCTGGGCATCTGGGCCGCGCTCGGGGAGATCCACCCCACCGGGGAGGAGCAGCGGTGCTGGAACCACAAGCTCACCAACGTCCTCGATGCCCTGCCCAAGAAGGCCCAGGCCACCGCGGTCGAACGCCTCAAGGCGATGCCCTATGCCGAAACGCAAACTGAGTGTGAGCGACAGCGTGACGCCTTCGTCCGCCGGTACCGTAAGACGGATCCGAAGGCCGTGGACACGCTTCTACGCGACTGGGACCGCATGGTCACGTTCTACGCGTTCCCGAAAGAACACTGGATTCACCTCAGAACGACGAACATCGTGGAGTCGCCCTTCGCTTCCGTCCGGCTTCGTACCAACGCGTCGCGTCGCTACAAGCGGGTGGAGGGCGCCCAGGCCATCATC
>JANPKE010000398.1:0-10657 GCA_031425875.1 Nitrospirota bacterium | reverse complement strand
GAAGATGTCAAACAGGCCCGCGCGGCACTCATCGGAACCCATACGCAATACCTCACCGATACGTTGCTGCTTCGTGCCAGCGCCAATTTGGTCACAGACCCTAACTACTTTCAACAGCTGAGCAATTCAGGGATACTCCGTGCCTCGCCGAGTAGCGAATCAAACCTCTTGGTCACCCAGCGCTTGCCCTACGGCAATCTGTATCTTCTGGGCCTCTATCTCCAACCGCTACAAGCCGGAGGAAAGGATACGTTTCAACGGCTTCCGGAGGCCGGCTATAGTCTGCCCAACGTCGCACTGTTCAATTCGCCTGTTTTGTTGGGCATGGAAGGGAACTATGTCAATTTCTATCGCGATCAAGGATTTACGCTGAATCGGATCAATGTCGTTCCTAGTATTTCAACAGATGTACTGCATCTCGGGCATGTGATCGGGATTCGACCGCAAGCGAAGTTCCGTGAGGTCTATTACACCAGAGGGGCGCAATCGGATGAAGGGCAGCATCGAGAGACGTTTTGGTTGGGGGTGGATGCCACATCAAAAGTGACGCGCCGATTCGCCCTTGCCGACGGGGATAGTCTGTTGCATACCCTCGAGCCCACGGTCACGTACGAATATGTGCCGTCGACTGATCAGTCGAAGTTGACGCAAATCGACCAAGTCGATGATCTCCCGAAGAAGAATTTGCTGACGTATATGCTGCGGAGTCGCGTGTTGGAATCAGGCAAGACAAATGCCTTCAACTGGCTCGATCTCACATTGGCGCAGAGTTATCATGTCGGTGATGTACAGACTCTGGCCCGTGAGTTTACGCCAGGGGTTGCCCCTTTCCTTGGATCATTCACCCAGCCGCTCCAGCCGGCCACAGTGCCCATCCAAGGCAAGAAGTTTTCTGATATCTGGATGCGGGCCGTGATTGGCAATAATCTGCCGACGTTGATGACGACGGCGTGGTTGGATACCCCAGTAGTCGGACGTGCGGCGCAGGCGTGGGCTCTTCGACCGCCGATCAACCGGTATCTGACGGTCGATGCGTTCTTCGACCCCTATCAACCAGGGGTGAGTCAATTCAACACGGATCTTCGATTTCAAGAGGGAACCAACTGGTATTTCGAAGTGGGACAACGGTACACGAGAGATGGGAATCGGGTCAGGCGAGGCGACGTCTGGAACCCTATCTCATTTAATGAGGTGTTTGCTCCGACGAAGGACATTCAGTTTGTGACCATGGGCGGGGCCTTCCGCACCCCGTGGGGATGGACGTTCGGAGCCAAAGCTTACTACGACGTCAAGAATGGACGAAGTCCTGAATTAGACGCCGTCGCGTTGTATCAGAATCCATGTAGATGTTGGTCGGTGGGGCTGTATTACTTGAAGTTCCCGGATCGTGAGCAATACAGCTTTATGTTGAGTCTTACTGGAATCGGTTGGACCGAAAGTGCCGGGACGGTCGTCATGCGGACTCTTTTGAGCCCGCTTCTGTGGGGTGAACGGGGACTACCTTGGGCGACTCTGGGCGGGCCCTATGGCATTCCTCCGCAGACCTCCGAGACAGGTGCTGCGTCGCCTGGAGTTCAAACTGGACGGTGATCCCTGTTTGACACTAAAAACAGTGGTGAGGTACGATGCCCATGCAATTACGCATCAATGATCTCAACCCTGAAGGAGGGCGAAGACGTGGCTGGTGACGCCTTGAAAGTCGAAGATTCCACTTGGGATGCCGAAGTGATGAAGGCCTCCGAACTCGTCATGGTTGATTTTTGGGCGGTATGGTGCGGCCCGTGTCAAATGGTGGCTCCCATCGTAGAGGAGCTAGCAAATGAATACGCCGGGAAGCTGAAGGTTCGAAAACTGAACACTGACGAGAATCCTGAGGTGGCGGGTCGTTACCAGGTGATGAGTATCCCCACGATTCTATTCTTTAAGAACGGCCAGCCCGTCGAGAAGCTGGTGGGTGCCAGACCAAAGCGACAGTTCAAAGAAATGATCGACTCACTGCTCGCTCAGCATGCCGGGACCGCCTAGCGTGATGCTGAAATAAGGGCCTCCGGTCCCCCGTCCAGGAGACGCTCAGCGTACCAAGTGTAGGCTCACTCGCTGTTTAGCGATAGGTTCTAGTCGGCGGAAGGGATATTCAGTGCCCCTAGGTGTCTTCTGCCGGTAGCCAGGTTTTGCCACTGTTGCAGCTATGCTCACTGAGCTGCGTATTACGAATTTTGCTGTGATCGAACAACTGAGTCTGCACATGGACTCAGGATTTGCCGTGTTGACCGGAGAGACAGGGACCGGTAAGTCGTTATTAATCGATGCAGTGGCGCTTCTTGTCGGTGGGCGAGCCTCAAGCGACCAAATTCGTTTCGGTGAAGACGAAGCGCAACTGGAAGCGTCGTTCGAGATCCCGCTCGCGCATCCTCTGCTTCAACGGCTGCGGGCCAAAGAAGTCCTTGGCCCAAACGATTCTCAACTCATCATTCGACGCATCATTGCACGCTCAGGAAGAAATCGGGTGTACCTGAACGGAATTCTTAGCCCTGTCCATGTGCTGGAGGAATTCGCCGGTACGCTTATCGATATCCATGGCCAGCACGACCAGCAATCGCTTCTGTCTAGCTCCGCTCAGCTTGAGGTTCTGGATGCCTTTGGTCGTTTGCTGGAACTGCGGTCCCAATATCGATCAATCCATCGTGAGTTGGTGAGCTCCCGTGAGAAACGTACTGCGCTTGCCATAACTCTCCAACGGCGGGCCCAGCAAGAAGACCTGTTGAGTTTTCAGCAGGAGGAATTGGATGAGGCTGCCTGTCGTATGGGAGAGGAAGAGCTGCTACAGGCTGAACGTCATCGGTTGGGGGCGTCTCGGCGTCTGGCTGAATTGGCATCGGAAGCTCAGGAACGGATTCAGGGCGATGCTGCGGGTATCTTGGCGAATCTGGTGTCGATGGAGCGTGTGTTAGGAGAGCTAACTCAGATCGACCCTGCGATGGGAGGAACAGGTCGGCTCGCGTCCGAGGCCAAAGTGCTTCTGAAAGAAGTCGCCGATTCCCTTCGCGGGTATGCCGAGGGGCTAGACGCAGATCCTCAGCGACTCAGTACGATCGAAGATCGTTTGGCTGTCATCCAGAAGATGAAAAGGAAATACGGGGGGACGATCGAAGCCGTTCTAGAGGCTCAGGATCGAGTGAAACAAGAACTAGGCCAACTTCGCGGGGTGGACAGCGAGATCGATCGATATGATTGTCTTATTACGGAGCAACAACAGAACGTCTCGGTACTGGCCAGAGCGCTCTCAGGGAAGCGAACGGAAGCAGCCAAGCGGCTGACGAAATTGGTGGACAAAGAGCTCAGTGCGTTGAAAATGGGATCGGTACGGTTCCTGGTCCAAGTTGTGTCTTGTGGGCCTGACGAAATGTACGGTCCTGATGGTGCCGATCGTGTCGAGTTTCTGCTGTCGACCAATGCAGGAGAACCGTTGAAACCGATCTCTCGTGTCGCATCGGGCGGTGAACTCTCGCGGGTGATGCTGGCGTTGAAATCTGTCCTTGCTGATGTCGATCATGTGCCGGTGTTGATCTTCGATGAGATTGATACGGGAGTGGGAGGAGCGGTCGCAGCCACGATCGGAAAACGGCTACGGGAGTTGGGCCGATACCATCAAGTGCTGTGCATCACGCATCTCCCGCAGGTCGCCTCTCAAGCCCAGCATCATTTCTCTGTCGAAAAGTTGGAGGTCAAGGGGCGGACGGTGGCGACGGTGCGTTTGTTGACAGGCATAAGTCGCGAAGGTGAAATTGCGCGCATGCTCGGTGGGGAGCGAATCACTGCAAAGACTCGATCTGCAGCGGCGGAGTTGATCGCTGGAACGCATGAATAGATCAAGCGGCGGGAGCGATCTCCATGGCACGAGGCGAGACGGGGGAGTCCTTTACGACCTGAACGAAGAGTTCAAGCAACTGCGGCTCAAAATGCGTATGCGATTGAAGTGAGATCTGGTGGATTGCGTCATCTAGGGGCAGGGTCACGCGTCCAGGTGCGTCGGCGGTCAGATGATCATACGTTTGGGCGATACTGACAATACGAGCCAGTAAGGGAATATTCGCGCCTCGGAGTCCATGAGGGTAGCCCTGACCATCCCAACGTTCGTGGTGGGATGCGATGATGTGCCTTGCCTCAATCGGCAAACCCAACGGCGCAATCATCCGTGCACCACTGTCGACGTGTTCCCTACAGAGGGATGCTTCGCCTGACGGAAAGATCTGGTCCTCTGAAAACCTATATGATGGGAGACTTGTTTTTCCTACATCATGCAGAAAGGCTCCCAAGGCCAACGCTTTTTGCTCGGACACGGTAAGATTGAGTCGGCTAGCCATCAACGTAGCATAGAAACTCACTCGACTCGAATGATTGAGTAATTGGCGGTCTGTGGCTTCCAGAACATCGGACAGGAGTGGAAGCAGGGTCATCTCGTCTTGCTGCAAAGCATCATGGTTCTGCGTATGAATAGAGAGCGACGCATATTCCGTCTTAACTTTGTCCCATGCACGTGCACTCTCTTCCTCCGAGCCCCACAGGTCTGGTAGCGTCCGAAGGCAGTAGCGAAGAAAGTCGAGTCGGCGCTTCTTCTCCATCGTCTGTTGAATGAGGGTGGTCAGCTCGTTCACGTTAAAAGGCTTCAGTAAGTAACCCGCGGCTCCCTGACGTATACCCTCCATGGCAGACTTCAGGCTCCCGTATCCCGTGACGACAATGACCTCCACGTCGGGGTGATGGTGTTTGATGTCTCTGAGAAGCTCGAGTCCATGACGATCCGGAAGCTTTTGATCGAGTGTGATCAGGTCAATGGGTTCCTGACTGAGGACATCGAGGGCCATCTTGGCGTTCTCTGCAGAACGAACGTTGCAGAAAGTACGAAGTATGAATTTGAGAGCATCGCGGGGCCCCGCTTCATCATCAACCACGAGGACCGTCGGTGGTGTTCCGGACTGACGAGCGGGTGTGATCATATGCGAGACTTACTCCAGGCCTCGCCACCGTTTAAGCAATTCTCATTCCTTTTCATGGGGTTGCAAGTAATTTCAATATAGAGTGGTGGTGGAATTATGAGCAACTATACGTAGATATCAATAATGGTAGGATACCTATGTTGCTAACAGGGTGGTGAGGATAATATGTGCATAAGTGTGTCATTCTTGTGCATAAGTGTGTCATTCTTGCATGGGCAGGTTAGGCTCTTGCGTGGAGGAATTGTCCGGACGACCGATGCTGAGGGTGTCCATTCGGTATTTCAGCATCCGTCGGCTAATTCCAAGTAGGTTCGCGGCGTGGGTTTGTACGTAATTGGTCCGTTTCAACGCATCAAGGATGATCTCCCGTTCAAATTCCATCACGGCTTTTTCAAGCGACATGCGACCGGCGAGGGTATCGTCGCGAAGCGATGTTGAACGAGAGTCATTCTTGATCAGCGTTGGCAAATGCTCCGGAGTGATTTGCGCAGCATGTTGGGACCAAATGAACGCCTGCTCGACGAAGTTTTCCAGCTCGCGAACATTACCAGGCCAAGAATATCGAGTCAGAAGCTCCAGTGCCTCTTTTCCGAATTCGATACGAGGGCGTCGTTCCTCGTCTAGCCGTTTCTCGAGGAAATGTTTGGCCAGGAGGGGAATATCCTCGCCACGTTCACGGAGTGGAGGGAGAACGAGCGCAATGACGTTGATGCGGTAGTAGAGGTCTTCTCGAAACTGCCCTTTTCGAACGAGATCATCAAGATTCTTGTTCGTCGCCGCCACGATACGGACATCGACCTTGATTGACTGAACACCGCCGATTCTCGTAAATTCGCGCTCTTGGATGACACGCAGGAGCTTCGCTTGCGTGATTGGACTCAAGTCACCGATTTCGTCCAGGAACAACGTTCCGGTGTTCGCCAATTCAAACTGTCCGACTCGTCGGGCTGTGGCATCTGTGAACGACCCTTTTTCGTGACCGAAGAGTTCGCTTTCTATGAGCGTTTCAGGCAACGCGGCGCAGTTCAGGGCAATGAAAGGGCGTTCGCGTCGGGAACTGTTGTAGTGCAAGGCTTTTGCAACCAATTCCTTTCCCGTGCCACTTTCTCCGGTAATGAGCACCGTGGTGCGGCTATCGGCGACCTGCTCGATTTTTGAGTAGATCTCCTGCATGCCCTGGCTTTTGCCGATCAGATTATGGAAGGCATAGCGCTGGACGACTTGAGCCCGCAGCTGCTTGACCTCACGCTCCAACTCGGAAGAGTTCAGGACGCGATCGATGATGATACGGAGCTCATCGACGTCGAATGGTTTTGAGAGATAGTCAGCAGCTCCGAACTTCATGGCGTCGACGGCTGTTTTGACAGATTTGGTACCTGTCAGCATGATGACAGGAGTCATCTTGCTTTCCATACGAAGCGTTTGAAGCACTGCAAGGCCGTCGGTTCCTGGGAGAATGACATCGAGGAGGATGAGGTCGGGTTCATCCTTCCGAAACACATCGAGACCCTCCTGTCCATCACTGGCCTGAAAAATGTCATAGATTGGTTCGAGAACTATCTTGAGGGAGGCACGGACTCGGGGATCGTCATCGATCAGCAGAACCCGTTTTCTAACAGCCAAACTTTCCACAAGCGCTCCTTATGTTCTAACCTTGATGGGAGGGAAGATTGATAAGGAAAGTCGTTCCAATCCCTTCCGTACTCTGAACTTGAATCTCTCCTCGATGCTCCCGAACGATCTGATGAGCAATGGTCAGTCCCAAACCAGTTCCTTGGTTTATGGTGCTCGCATATTTAGTGGTAAAGAAAGGATCGAAGATGTGGTCAAGGTTTTCAGGTGAGATGCCGTGCCCCGTATCCTCAACCTGTATCTGCATCCACGCCTCACCGCCCGTTTTTGGGAGCCTAGTGGTCCGTACGCGAAGGGTTCCGTTTTTGTCGCCGATGGCATCCATCGCATTCAAGAGCAGGTTTAAGAGGACCTGTTTGATTTGCTGCCGATCTAACATGCCACGAGGAAGCTCCGGCGCCAAATCTTTTTCAATCTTGATCCCGCGGCTGTCTGCCTTCACTTGGATGAAGTACAGGCACGACGAGACAATTTCATTCAGATCCTCATCGGTCAACCGAGGTTCCATGTATCGAGCGTAGTCGAGAATCTCCTGAATTAACCGTTCAATTCGATTGACGTCCTCGAGCACAATGCGGCTAAATTCACCGATAAATTGACTGTCATCCTTCCGTTCCGGAGCCAGCTGAATGAATGTCTTGATCGACGTCAAGGGGTTTCTGATTTCATGCGCGAAGCCCCCTGCAATGGTTTCCAATGAACGCAGTCGATCAGTTCGCCGCATGAGGACTTGCGATTGACGAAGATCCTCGACCAATAGGAACGAGTCGAGCGCATTGGCGGCGCTCTGAGCCATAGCGCTCAGTAGTTCTAGGGTATAGGAGGGGATGACCGTGGATTCCATTTGAGATTGGAGGACTACGAAGGCGATCAATTGACCTTGATTCAGCAGCGGGATGGCCAGATTGATGGGAAGTGTGGCGAACTGGGCATCCGCTGTGTTGTCCAGCAATGTCGTGCGCAGGGAGTCGGCCAGCACGGACGAGTCGAGGATGTCCTGGCGATCAGCCAGTTGTTGAACGAGGGGGTGTTTGAGAGGAACGACGAGAGGCGCGGCTATTGAAGGAGTCGACGTAGGTACATCCACCAAGCGAAAACATTCTCGCTCACGATCAAGCAGATATACTAGCCCTAGAGCGTGCCGGGATACGTCGGAGAGGCCGGAAAGAATTCGTTCTGCGATGATGGGAAGGGTTGTCGGGTACCCTATGTCCCGCGCGAATTTCGTGAGTCGTTGCAGTGAAGTTGCGCCTGCCTGATCAGGGTTCGATTGAGGAGCTCCATGATCTGTCATGAGTGTGGTGCGCGAAGTTGTATCTGTCCGCGTAGTTCGTTGTGGTGGAAACGAGTCTACGTATCATCACTAGGTTAGAAGTATACACCCGAAAGGCTGTTTCACCCAGCAGATTTGGTCTTCCGTACAACGGCGAGTAGAAGTTGGTTGTCGAGGACAGGGAAAAACTGGATTGGGCCCGCACCTGCATGAGCCAGTAGACGTGCCAACTCATCTCGCTCATAGATATGCAATAAGCCATGGCAAATGGCTTCACGCAGACGGCCGAGATAGTGAAGGACGATCTGGGCCGGAGACCCAAATTCATTGTGGTCTTTGGCGAGCAGGTGGTGGCGAAACAGTGTCGAGAGGTCGGTGTGCGGTTGAAGACAGGTCACGACGGCCGTTCCGTCCGGATGCAAAACGCGGAGTATCTGTCTGAGACTATGAAGGGGTGAGGATGTGAAGGAGAGCGAGAGATGGCAGAGAATGCGCTCAATCGATCCGTTGGTGAAAGGAAGCGGTGCATTCCAGTCTGTGCGCATCCAGCTTGTTGTTACCAATTGAGCAGTTGGGACGGCAGCCCTGAGCGTGCCGGGCAGTTCCTTAGCGAATGTATGGAACTGCTGTTCTGCAAGTCTAAGCGATTCATGCGACTGGTCCAACCCGACGTAGCGGAGAGGGACTGTCGTCCGTTTGCTGTGATGCGCCGACCGATAGGCCTGATTGGTGAACATGAGACGGGCGAAGTGTCTTTGGCCGCAGCCGATATCGAGGACAGTCATGCCTGGTTCAAGGGGAAGAAGCCGGCGATACAGGTCATTCGTCATGCCTAAATAGTTCGGCAAGTGTTCGAGTTGAGGCAGGTGGGCCAAATGAGCCCCCCACAAGGCGCTACGTGTGGCCTGTGAGACGTGGTAGCGAAGGCGGATGCGCTCATGCTCCAACTGTTGTTGCTGATACACATCGCGGAGGTTCGATTCCTGGCTCTGAGCCAAGGGAGGACGGTCGATCAGGGGAGTTGAGATCAACTGCAAGATTATCTCGAAGGCTTCGGCACGACGATCGTCGTCGCTGGATTCTCCGGACAGGTCGGCCGGCAGCGATACAACGGGTGGGGCGGTTTCCATGGCACGACCAGGCTCATGTTGAGGACCGAAGATGTCTTCAATGGGACGGTTCTTTCTGGGAGAGGCGAGAATAAATGGCGGAGTGACCAGTTGAGCGAGGTCAGCCGGTAACCAGGCTAAGTCGACATACCCTCCAGTGATCGCATCGCCGACAAACTGGTCAAAGTTGACATTGAGGCCCCAGAGATTGACCACGCCCCGACGATGGCCTTGCCGGTAGGTTTCAATGACATTGGCGCCAGTGATGGTAGACAGAGCGGTTTCTAGGTCGAGGACAGGATTCAACAAGAAAAGCCGATCAGCCGCTGTGCTTTGGGCCATAACTTTCATCGCCACTCGCGCAGTAATATCCTCGGCGAGGAGAGTGACTGGAGCGGCGGGCCATGTGGTGTGGACAAGGTCCAGAACGCTCTGGAGATCAGTCTGCATGCTGCTTAGAGTGATGTGTAGGGCACTGCCCTCGCTGTGGCCGACATGGTTCGAGTGGTCATAGCGAAGCACGCGTAGATGGTTGGCAGCGAGGTGAAACGAGAGTGGGACGTAATCAGTTTGGGTCGATCCGAATCCCGGGATCACGATGACGATCGGGGTGTCGGGTGATATGTGATGGCGAGCATGGTCGGCCGTCACCGCAATAGCTTGATCGTGCGTATTCCGGCATTCCCATCTGTCGCTGACGATCACTGATTGGCTATCTGGATCGGCAACGTTTAGGGAGGAGCCGATCTGTTGTGCCAGCAAGCGGTTGATTTCCCGTTCTGCAAACGGCGTCAGTTGGGAAAAGCGGATGCCGATGCGCTGTCTGGGCTGTGATAGACCTGGTGGTAGCTCGGATGGAGCGGTAGCATCAGGCGCCAGATGGATAATGCGGCCGATCAGAATCGCGTCTGGTGCTTCTGGCTTCTGTTGCTTTGGTTGAGGAGGAGTGCTGATCGAAGAAAAATGAAGTGCAACTACCTCGTCAGTCATTTTCAGAAACGGCTCTGTGAGCAGGCATACACCGCCTCTGCTGAAGTTGGTGACGAGGCCCAACAGACGTCCGGCTGCAACGTTAGAAGTTTCAATGCGGACCCGCAGCGCGACTCGAACTCTCACGGTCTCACGAGCGTCTGTGCCTGGCAGTCCCGCTTCGGTAAAGGGTGCTGCAAGGTCACCAGTCCGATCCATCGACGGAAGCTGAGCTTCGACGGTTATGGCAAGCGCGCGTACATGTGCTGCGTCAATAAACGACGCGAGGAGCTTCCGTTGGTTCTCATTGAGTGCGTTGAACTCGAGTGCAAGACGGGACGCTCGCCGCTCGATGCCGGCCTGTCTGGGCGGGGCTCCTCGGTCATGCGCGGTGGCATCCAATTCCACCATGCTTACGACTGTCTTAAGGAGCAGGTAGACGGGCTGTTGCTCAAATGATGGAAGTGCACCGTCGACCTCCAACGAGGCTCCGCTTGGGCTCAGATCTACCATGATACCTTCATGCAGCCTATTGCCAATCGTCACGCGTGCTGGTAGGCCGACAGCCGTCCGAATGTCTTTGCGGCGCTCAGGCAAAGCCTTTGTTGATCGAGTAAAGGGGAGGGGTGCGGGTGGCAAGGTGTGTGCTGGAGTCTGAAAAATCGCCTCGGCATTCC
>JANPKE010000397.1:0-1990 GCA_031425875.1 Nitrospirota bacterium | reverse complement strand
CACATCGGCGGCCTGTGGAGCCAGGGACAGCTCTGCATAGGAGGTCACTTGTAGATCGCATGCGTGCGCGCCCATGTTGGTGACCGAAATGCGTCGCACTTCGGCGTCGTCCTCGGACGACACCACAAGCTCGAGCGTCGTGTTCCAGTCCCCGTCCCGCCGGGATATTTCGGCTCGTTCTTCGGTGAATGACACCTCATAGTCGTCGGCCTCGACGCCAGTGGGCTGATACCCGGCCGACCAGACAGACCCCGTCTGCATATCGCGCAGAAACAGATAAGACCCCCAGCAGTCCCGCGTCGCATCCTCGCGCCAGCGTGTCACTGCAATATCCCGCCACCGGCTGTACCCCGAGCCTGCCGTGGTCAGCATGACCGCATACTGCCCATTGGACAGCAGATGCGTCCGCGGAGTGACCTCATGGGGCGCGGTAAATCGCCGCACAATCGGCGGGATGAGGTCGCGGACTTTCGCGGCGGCAGCGACTTCTTCCGCGCGCGGGCGCGTCACCGGCACGTCGCGCGGAGTCCGCTCCTGGAGTAAGAGTTCGGTAGCCCGGACAATCGGCTCGGCATGAAACCGGTTCCGCATCACTCCATTGTTCAGGACATTCGCGATCGAGACCAACATCATGCCTTGATGATGTGACATATAGGCCCGGACGACGGCCACGTCTTTTCCTTCTGGTACCCGCGTCCCGGTGTAATCCAGCGCTTCATAGAACCCGTAGGTTCCTCTCCCTCCGGCCTCGGCGAGGCGCCCGAATCCTTGCACCGCTTCCATGGGATTGATCATCGCCGCGAGGGCTGTGGCATAGGGCGCGACGACCACATCCTCACTGAGGCCTCGCTTGAGCCCTAGGCCCGGCACACCAAAACTGGAATACTGGTACGTCAGGTCGAGATCGCGCGCATTATAGGCTGACTCCGACACACCCCAGGGCACGCCTCGCTCTCTCCCGTATTGAATCTGCCGATGGACGATCAGCTCATAGGTCCGGCATAGCAAGCTGCCTGCCGGGAAACGCATCACCAGCGCCGGCATGAGGTATTCAAAGATGGAGCCAGACCAGGACACGAGCGCCGAACCGTCTCCCACAGGCGTCAGGGCACGGCCCAGGTGAAACCAGTGCGATGACGGCACGTCGCCCTTGGCGATGGCGATAAAGCTCGCCAGCCTGGCTTCTGACGCCAGCAAGTCGTAGCAACTGGGGTCCAAGCTGTTCTCCGGCACACGATAGCCGATGGACAACAGCTTGCGGATCGGATCGAAAAGAAATGTGAAATCCATAGCGTGAACCATGTGTTCCACACTCTGTGCGATCGCCGCGAGACGGTGGGACAAAGCCGTGATACCTACACCCGCTTGCCGTATGGCATCAGCCAGAAGGGTGATTCTTGCCAAGGTAGCCCGATCCTGTGAGGGACGACTGAGTAACTGGTCCCGTAAGTGCTCGAGCGCACGGAGCGCATCCGCAAACCGCTCAGGGGCAGCCGCCAATGTGGGAACGGGATAGAAGAACGGCTCGATCACCACCCACTCAGGCGATGGCCCTGACGGATGGTCGAACAGGGCCGCCCGGTCTTTCGCACTGAAGCGCACCCAGGGAAGCAACAATTCCACGTCCCGGAGATGGCTTTCCACGCAGGCCCGAACTGCATCGGCCCACGTACGCAATTCCCCATCGTGCTCATCACCGCGCTCCTGTCCCAGTGCCTGAGCCATATCCGCGACCGTATGAGACAAGGCCGTGAGCCTGCCGAACCTGGCGGTCCAGCCGGCGGGATCAACCGGTCTCGACAAGAGCGCCAAGGCCAACGCATCAACGGCTTGGCTCAGCTGCTTCCTAGTCACCGTGTGGGTCTGTCGTTGATCCGGAATCTCCTCCAGCGCATCGCGTAACAATTGGATGGCATCATCGATCCCGGCAAACACATCGCCGTTGATGGAAGATTGTTGAATCAGCTCGCGGCATCCGTTCCCCACGACC
>JANPKE010000396.1:0-1837 GCA_031425875.1 Nitrospirota bacterium | reverse complement strand
CCCGACAGGTCTCGAACCAGCCGTGGGAATCGGCTGAATGCGGTGCCGATCGGCAGCATGCGGATCCCCATGACGCGTTCTTGAATTTCTCGCGTGTTCCGTTCCAACTGTGCCACGCGCTCCTGCAAGACGGGAAGCTGCCGCATCTCGAACCGCGACCCGAGGTCGCTCAACATGGACTGCGTAATGACTAATTCGCCGACCAGATTGATCAACTTGTCGATCTTGGCCGTATCCACACGAATGGACGCTATATCGGCTTTCTTGGCAGGCGTGGAAGGTTCTTGCTGCCGCTGTTTCTGCAGCGCCTGCTCGACCTGTTGTGGAGTCGCCAGCTTTTGCTCGACCAGAATCTGGCCGACTCGTTTCTGTTGCGCCAAGGCCTGATCGAGGGCAGCGGCAGACACCACTCCGTCTTCAACGAGAATTTGGCCAAGTGGTTTCACCTCCCCTTCGGAGGTTTCTGGGCTTTGGTTTCGTGTGTCATGTTGAGAAGCTGAACCTGAAACTGGAGACCGAGAGCTTGAAACGGTGGTTTCTTCGATCGTGAGCACGCTGTCTTCTCGGACGAACTCGAACACGGACTCGATCACCTTCCGCTCCTTGCTGGTCGTGAGCGACATGCGCCAGGAGAGATAGCACTTCTCGGGGTCGATCTCGTCTAGGTTCGGCAACCGGGACATATCGATCGTCACCTCGGTCAGATTCCCGAGACTTTTCAACTCTCTCACAACTTGCAGTGGATCAAGCCCTCGCTGAAACAACCATTCCGGTGGAGTCCATGTGATGACGTAGGTCTGATCCCCCTGCCGCTCCTGAGTCTGATTCGGTATGGCTTCGCGTGCAGTGGCCTTTGGTTGCTGGGGGCCGGATGCGCTCGTGGACGCTAATTCGTCCGTGAGTCGTTGCACCGTTGCATCATCCACCGCCGCGCCCGTCTTGGCCGACTCGAGCAAGGTTTTCAAACAATCCGTGGATTTCAGGAGAAGATCAGCGATCGCCGGCGAGACGGCCTTTTGCCCGTTTCTCAGCAAATCCAGCAGCGTCTCCATCTTGTGCGTAAACTGTGCAACCGCATTGAAGCCGAACATCCCGCTTCCACCCTTGATCGAATGGGCCGAGCGAAAGATCTTATTGAGGAGATCCCGATCTTCCGGATGTTGTTCGAGCTCCAACAATCCGTCCTCGACGACCGCCAGATGTTCCACCGCCTCGTCAAAAAAAGCGTCTTGAAATTGCGCAAACTCGTTACTCATCTGGAACCTCGTCGTTCGTGAAGCGCGGTTCGTGAAGCATCCTTTCTTCTGAATGCATGCGCTTCACGTGATACGCTTGACGCATCATGCCGGCAGTACCTTCGCGATCGTTTTCAGTAGGACTTCCGGGTTGAACGGCTTCACGATCCATCCCGTTGCACCTGCCTCTTTACCCTCTTTTTTCTTTTCCAACGCCGACTCCGTCGTGAGCATGAGAATCGGCGTAAATTTATACGCAGTCAACCTCCGCAGTTCCTTAATGAGTGTAATACCGTCCATCTCCGGCATGTTGAGATCCGTCACGACGATATCCAGCTTGGTTCCGGTAGAGACTTTCCGCACCGCGTCTTTTCCATCCTCAGCTTCGATGACAGTAAAGCCGGCGTTTGTGAGGGTGAACGAGACCATCTGCCGCATGGTCCGTGAGTCATCGACGACTAGTGCTGTCTTACTCATGTGGTCCCTCCGTCTGCAGGCTGTCTTTTCTATCCATTCAGCGCTGTCACTAAAAGAGCGTCACCGGGTCTTCCTCACCGTCGGCGGCCTCCATGTCGCTTGGGACTGGATCGAGATAATCGGAT
>JANPKE010000395.1:0-6309 GCA_031425875.1 Nitrospirota bacterium | reverse complement strand
GACGCGGGGCAGGGGCTCGGCCTCCGCCACCGACACAGGCCGCGCCGCGATCATGTGAAAGGCGAGCGCTCGCCCGTGGTGCGTGAGCCGCAGCGTCCCATCCACTCGTTCTTACACCATCACATGTGGAGTCCGGACATTGTCGTGGAGCTGATAGAGGTGGCCGTGGTGAGCCACCGTCCAATCACGACGCAACACCCGGTTCGTTTTGAGGCAAAGGATGCGGTCGAGGTGTCGGCTGGGCAGACTGGGCCGATGCAGGTCAGTGGTCTGCGCCGGCCGTACGGCAAAGCGCTGATTGTCCTTGGGCAGATAAGGTCTCCAAGAAACGGTTCGCCGCTGATAGTGTCGCGATCCCTGCCAGCCGGAGTTCCTTGATCAGCCGATCCTGGAAGGTGCTAAAGAGCCGCTCGATCCGCCCCTTGGCCTGGGGCGAGTGGGCGTGGATCAGCTCAACCCTAGCTCCGCGAGGCTGCGTTCAAACTGACTCTGGGGCTTCTCTCCCGCCAATTGCTCGTCCACGGTAGGCTGAGCGGGTGATTTATAGGTCGTGTGCTTGTCCGTATAGACGGCCAGGAGGATCCCATACTGCTTGATGTCGCGGCCCAAACTGTCCATCGCCGGCACGGTCCCTTCATACTCGTAGAACCGGGCGAAGACCCGACTACTCGCATCGTCGATGTACGCCATCAAGACACAGCACGGGCCGCGCCCCTTCAACCCGTCATGATGCGCCCCCTCGAGCTGCACCAACTCGCCGACGTGCGCCTTCCAAGCTCGCCACGCCCGATGTGGCCGGCTGCGTCGCCGGAAGTGCGTCACCCCCGTGGCCATGCGCCAGCCCCGCAGCGTCTCGGCACTCAGCGTGATTCCGTCCCGCTCGGCCAGCTTCTCCACCCCCAACGTCGGCCCAAAATCTCCATACCGCTCCTCGTACAGCGCCAAGACCTTCTTTTTCCTCTTCTCGAGAATCCGCCGATTCGACGGCTTCCCACGTCCTCGATGGACGAGTCCTGGTCGCCCTCCGCATTCACCCGCCCAAGCAGGCGCCGGATCTGCCGATCCGTCAACTGCCACATCTCCCCGGCCTCCCTCTGCGTCATCCGCTTCTCCCGCAGTGGGCGGAGCACAGGGACTCGCCGCAACTCTTTCGCACTCATCGTCACCGTGTCCTCCCTGACCATCCTCCCCTCCTTCTAAGAGTGGGGAGTCTATCAACAAAGAGGACATTTCTATGTTGGGCAAAGCGGACATTATCATTTTGGGATTACAGTTGATGCCGTCTATCCCTTTGGGAGAGCCGCGGCAGAGACCGAAGGCTCCCTGTACTCAGATTGACGGTAATGGTGCCCCGGTCCTTCTTTAAAAGCGCAGTGTGCCTCTTCTCGTCGAGACTCGGTCAATTCTCAGATGACGGAGATCGGGTTGTTTCATGATAGCGTCTCCGAAATTTTCTCCATTCGGCCCAGAGAGGAATCATCGCAGGCTGCGTTCCCTAGCAAGGACTCGCCGCCGATATTCTGTGTGGGATACAGCCTTAATGAGCCGTTCATCATCGGTAATCAAATCGACATCGTCGAGTTCGGCTAAGGCAAGGTAGAGGCAGTCATACACCGGATGGTTCAGATCACTCGCCAGAGCATAGGCGCGAGCCACCAGCGCACGTGAGTGGACGAGCCGATCAAAATAGAGCGGCAGCGCGCGCACCATCGCCTCGCCTTGCTCCCGCGTCATTTCTTTGCGCTCCACCTTTTTCCAAGCGGCATTACTCGTTTCGATCAGAATGAAATCCGGTGCCAGAAGTGTTTCGTATTTGGAGAGGACCACGCGGGCGGCTATCGAACCGCGCTCCTCGATGAACGATTTCACCGCGACGCTGGCATCTATCACACAGGTTACCGATCCCTATCCTCCCGAATCAAAGCCGTCGTATCCGTTTGACGACGCTTTGGTGTCAATGCGCGAATTCGATCGGCCAATGCGATCCTTTCCTGCGTATTGGGCAAGGCGGCTTTATAAAGAATGGCACACAGCTCCTGCTCAAGCGATTTGTTTGGTCACGACCGGTCTCCTCTCGGTGTGGATTCCCACATTGACATGTGCTGCGCATGTGAGTAAGCATAATCCGCATGTCCAAGATGATTCGGCGCCGAAATGTTCCAAATCAACTCCATGGAAAGCTGAAAGCCCGCGCTGCGACCGAGGGACGATCGCTTTCTGATTGGCATGGGTACGTGACGAGCAGTTGCTACCAGCTATACGTATACGAATCATTTTCTTTTAAACAGTCACCTTGGCCACCCAATGATGCTCTGCTCCGCATCAATGTGGCAAGGCGCGTATCTCTCGGGAGGGACAATGGCGGACCATCGTGAGACCTATAAAGGCCGGCAAATCGTTGTCAGTGGCACAGCGGACAAGCCAGAACTGTCGATCGACGGAAAGGCCATCTTCATTCTGCAAAACTCTTCAGGGGCGTATCTGGCCTCCGGGTTCGCCTTTGACCCGCAGCCTTCGCCGCTGGAATTAGCCAGGAAGATCATCGACTATCAACAGGCGGGTAGATAAATGGGCACACGGAAGAACCAATCCAGTCTGACTCCGGCGGAGCGCGCGGCGTTCGTGGCGGCGGTCAAGGCGCTGAAAGCGAGCGGCGCCTATGATCTCTTCGTCACCCAGCACCGCACTGCGTTTCTGGCCGGTCCCAATGATCCCGCGCATGGCGGTCCAGCCTTTTTGCCATGGCACCGCGAGTATCTTCGCCGATTTGAACGGGCCCTTGAAGGGATTGACCCAACGGTGTCCATTCCGTACTGGGACTGGACGGTCGACAGGACCGCGGCAGCCTCGCTGTGGGGCCCCGATTTTATGGGTGGGAATGGTACGGGCGCGGACCAACGGGTAACGACGGGCCCCTTTGCCTTTTCGACCGGAGAATGGTCCTTAACCGTGCGCGATCCGGGAGATCCCTCCACTTTCCTGACTCGCGCCTTTGCCTCCATGGGAGCCCTGCCGACTCAGCAAGCCGTCAACGCCGCGAAAGCCGTGGTGCCCTACGATTCCGCTCCATGGAACGCCAACAGCAGCAACAACGGCAGCTTTCGCAATCGTGTTGAAGGAGTCGTTCACAATCCCGGACACATGTGGGTGGGCGGCTCTATGATGGCCATGTCATCACCGAACGATCCCGTATTCTGGCTGCATCACTGCAATATCGACCGCCTCTGGGCGGAATGGCAGCGGGAACACCCTGAGCAGTCGTACCTGCCGCCGAGCGGAACGCCCGGTGTGGTGGCGGGTCATGCCCTGGATGATTCCATGCCTCCTTGGAACAATGAGGCGATCCCGCCGACGCCTCGAAGCGTCCTCGATCATCATGCGCTGGGTTATACGTATGACAACGAACCAGTCTCGCCTCAAGCCCTGCCCCTAAGGATCGACGCGCCGCCGGTGACCGCCTCGATCGGCCAGGCAGGCGAGGTTGACGTCTTCAGTTTTGTGGTCTCTTCTGCCGGGCGCTACACGATTACCACCGAGGGAACGACGGATGTTGTGATGGGTCTCTACGGGCCCAATGACATGACCGTGTTGCTTGTCGAGGATGATGATAGTGGGGCAGGGAGTAACGCTCAGATAGCGCGGGAGCTAGCACCGGGCACTTATTACGCCAGGGTCCGGCATTACAGCGGTTCGTCGTCTGGGGACTACCGCATTTCGGTGACACGCGCGGCCGGGCCGTCAGCTCCGCCGACCCTTCAAATCAATGGCCCGGCGGTGCAGGGGAGCATCGGCACCGTCAATGAACGGGATCTGTACGGGTTTAGGGTTACTGCACCCGGCACCTATACGATCGAAACCGCCGGGAATACGGACTGCGTTCTCAGGCTCTTTGGTCCTGAAACCACCACGAATCTCGTGGCCGAGGACGATGATAGCGGCCCCGGCGCCAATTCACGAATAGTCGTCAACCTTGAGCCCGGTACCTACTTTGCTGAAGTGCAGCATTTCAGCCCGACCGGGACGGGTTCATACACGGTTTCCGTGAGGAGCTGAGAGAAACCGCTCCAGTAGCAAACGAGTCGAACAGTGACGCTCGAAATTGTTGTCGATCACTGCTCAACAAGAGTTGTCACGCCATGACTGCACACAATCCAGTCACCTATAATGAAGCCGAAAAACGCTACGAAATGCCGTTCGGCCAGCTGGTGGTGTACGCCAATGTCCGCAAGGAAAAGAACACACTGTATATCGATTACGTTTTCGCGCCGCAGGAATTGCGCGGCAAGGGTGCGGCTGGGGAGTTCATGAGTAAATTGATGGATGTGGTGCACGCGGAAGCACTGAAGGCGGTGCCCGTATGCGGCTATGCCGCCAGTTGGCTCGGGCGGCATAGCGAGTATCAGGATCTGATTTCTGATTAGTACCGGTCATCGTCCTGCTTGAACGGGCTGGCCAGCGAGACGCCGATATCCTGCGCCTGCCCAAAACGTGCCGCAACTCCTCGTCTAGAAGCGCAGTTGGCTAGAAACTCCCCATTAAAGATCGAGTACCAAGACCGCTTCATGCCCTCGTCAGGAAAGACACCCGTCGGCCTGATAGTCTGGCTGAAGCGTACGTTCATAAACTGTTTTTCTAAGCATTTTCGTTTGATCTGAATTTAAATAGGATTGATCCCACATTTTCGACGCTCCACTGTGCCTCTACTAACTTACGGTGGGAAGAAGTGGACACAGTTACGGCTATGAAGATTGTGGGCCACAAATCTGAGAAGATGTGGAACGGTACAATGCGATAGAGGAAGGGGACTTGCATGCGGCCGCCTTGAAGGTGCATAAGTACCTGCAGGAGAACACGACGGGAACACTAAACAAAAGTGCCAGAATTAAAACTCCTCTAAGTAGTTCAAAACATGCATGCGCCCGTAGCTCAGTCGGATAGAGCATCAGCCTTCTAAGCCGTTCAGAGCCCTCCCACTATCTCCTTGTACAATCTGTGAAACTTCTCTCCAGGAGAGTCGTTTCGCTCTTTTTTGGCTCAGTTATAGTCAGTCCAATTGAGGGGAATTTGGGTCAATTTTGCTGTGGCGCTAACACGCCCGTAACACGTAGGGTTTCTCTCTAGAAAAGCTTAATTGTGGCGATGCTTCCTTTACCGTCTGCGGGTGCGCTCGGTTCGCCGTTCCCTGGCGCGGGTGTTCTTGGCGAGTGCGAAGTCCGCCTTACGCCAGGACCACTTCCTGGAGCGATTCGTTCTTCCGGTGTCGTGAGACCTGCACCGTTACTTTACGGCCCAGCTTGTATCAAGAATGCCATCAACCGGGCCTCAGGAAACCGATGATACCGCGCATTCATCAGGTGGGAGACTTCCGTTTGTCGAATATCCAGCACGTCCCGCACGTTGTTTTCTTTTTTTTGAGTCCTCGGCTTTTGAGGATTTTGAAGATTTGATGGCCTAGCTCAGCCCGCATGAGCAGGCTCTCGGAATCCTTCAAGCCTAAATCGGCAAAGACATTCCCGGAGCTGACTTCATATTCGATGGGGTGCTTTTTCTTTATTGCGGCTACTCCCTTTCTATGACGACGGCGTATCACCGTCCGTTCTTGACCGGCATCGACCCCATTATCTGCGCTGAATTGGGGTCCGAGCCCTGAGCCAGGATGTCACGTCCAGGGCCCGCCGGCTGGCCAATGACGGTCAAAGCGCTCCCTGTTGGCCGCGGCTCGCATGGGAGGCATCAGGAAGCCTCGAAGCAACTTGACAACCGCATTGAGTGACACCTGCTCAGCAGCAAGATGGCCTTTCCGAACAAAGGCATTCCACTGCGTCTGCTTGAGGCGATCCTTCACAAAGCGATCCGTCAGCGCAGTGGGGATGTCCACTGGGAATGGGGTCTGTCGCCGCGTAAACGTGGCCTGGAGCGCGTGGTTCACGACAGAGCCCTCAAATGGATGACCGCTGGCAAGCAGCCAAATATCATAAAAATCCTTCATTCGGCTATTCGCTGAATCCAGCAGCACCATTGCCTGAAATTTCTCTGCGATCGCACTCTCAGGGGAGTACGCCAGAAGATGAGGGGCCGGAAAATCCAGGAGCGCCGGGAAGTCAATCGGAATCGGTCCTGGAACGATGACGTCACCAAATCCGACATCCACCTGCATGTTGAGCCGGATCTTCCCAATATGGGACATAAACGCGACACGGATGCCCCCATACTGATCCTCAAGGCGAATGGGCTGGGCTCGTACGGTGGCTGCCTCGAAGCGGCATCCGTCACCCGGCACCGTGTGCACACAGATTTCCTTGATGACCT